>CBKWHA010000154.1:0-13137 GCA_966674115.1 uncultured Chitinophagaceae bacterium | reverse complement strand
GCGCCCACGTAAAAATTTTAAAAGTGCTATCAGGTGCATAGAGCCTGGAAATACCCGGAAGAGAATCAAAGGGGTAATAAAATGAGTTCTTTACCTGTAACGCCCTGACCAGAGTTCGAATAAAAGTACTGTCTGAACGCATCCGATCAGCCGTTTCACTCTTCACATACAGGCTTTTTGCCAATAGTTTTAATGAGTCCTCTTTATGCTTAAGCGATTTTATATCAGATGGTTGGATGTCTTGAGCGTGAACCGATGTGGTAATTAGAATAAGACTTAAAAAGTAAACCAGAATTGTTTTCATGAGTAATTAATGGTGGGTTTTTATTTCCTCATAATGATTACCTGCACACGCATGTTCTTTCTCTTTTCTTCTTCATTTTTAGGAGAGCCAATAAGGGGCTGGGAATTACCCACACCTTTGTACCTCATCCGTGTAGCAGGAATGCCAAATTCCAGCAAATAATCATACACTGCTTTTGCTCTTAGCTCAGATAGTAGGTAAAGGTCTCTGAGATGCATGGAATCTAATTGGCTCTGGTAGTTAACATGTCCAATAATCTCAAGAGCACCCGCGGGAACGTTCTTCAATTGTTGCGCAAGTTCTTGGAGGTAAGGAACGGACTCCTGTAACAGGATGGGTTTATCTGGATAAAAGTAGATGTTATCCAAATTGATTACACTTATGGTATCTCTGGTATTTGGAGCCTTGCTATTTTCCAAAGCTTGTGCTGGTGCTGGAAGTTTGTACCCACATATCTGAACACGTCTGTTCATCCATTGTTTTGGTAATTCTTCGCTCTCGCCATAAAACGTTACAATATTGCTTTTGAGTGAATCAACGTTGGCTTTTATGGCATTGTAAATGGCGTAAGCCCTTCTCTTTGATAATGCAAGGTTATAGGTTGTTGTTCCCGTATTGTCAGCGTACCCAGTAATGTGCGTAATGATAGGACAAACAGCTAAAAAATCTTTTATAGTGCCGAATTGACTGGTGTCCAATTCAAAGCTATTAGTTTTAAAGAAAACATTAATGCTTGTATCTGTTTTGTCTTGTGCAAAACAGTTGCAATAAAAAGAAGAAAAGAGAAATAGTAAAAAGAGTTGCTGTTTATTCATTACAAAAGTCCAAGTTATGAAAACAACTACTAATACCCTGTTTTATGTAATTGCGGTTTGACGTATAAGGTTTTTAGACGTCAGGGTGTGCAAAAGGCCCTTTTTCTAAATAAAGTGCTTGGGAGAGAAAATGATAAATAGATAGTTCTGCCGTTGGTGGCAATTTTGGTTGAGACTTTGTAACGAAAGCGGACAATACTATATCAAAAGCGGACATTTTGGATGTATGACATTAGACACCAATTGTTTGATTATCATCCACAAACGAATTTGGCCTATTTTCAGTATCGTTTGCAGAAAGCCATACTAGTATGCTTAAAAACTATATCAAAACCGCATGGCGAAATATAATAAGGCAAAAAGTTTTTTCTTTCGTTAACATCTCTGGACTGGCTTTAAGCCTTACGACCATTTGGCTGATTGCACTTTTCATCGCAGATGAGTTAAGCTTCGACCGGTATCATGAAAAGGCCAGCAGAATTTACCGGCTTGCTACCCACGGGAAGTGGGGCGATGAAAAATTTGATATCACCGGCACATCGGGATTGGCAGCAGAAGCATTTAAAAAAGATTTTCCTGAAGTGGAAGATGCCGTGCGCATACTTCCACCAAGTGGCGGCGTTGTAGATTACGAAAACAAGAAAATAAAAGATGATGCGATCTTTTTCGCAGACCCTTCATTCTTCACAGCATTTACCTATCGTTTCCTGGCAGGCAATGAACATGCTTTGGAAAAATCAAACAGCATCGTACTGACCAAAACGCTAGCTACGAAACTTTTCTCCGATCCCAATATTGCATTGGATAAAACAGTGCACATTGACAATACTCCGTGTATTGTAACAGGTGTGATTGAAGATGTTCCTCATAACTCGCATTTTAGCTTTCATGCAATCCGGGCCTTTCCTGCAGATTACAAAGGCGATTGGGGCGGCCTAAACGTCTTCACTTATATCTTGCTTAAAAAGAAGGCAGACATTAATCAGTTACGGGCAAAGATGCCGGCTTTTGTGACCAAATACTACATGATAGATGCAATAAAAGGAAATAATATTCAATTTACCGCGGAGTTACAGCCATTAACTTCTATTCATCTGTATTCTCATTTGGGTTATGAATTGGGAGAGAACCGTGATGTAAAATATATCTATATCTTATCTATTGTGGGATCACTGATATTCATTATTGCTTTGATTAATTATATTAACATCACAACTGCACGAGCTTCCGTTCGTTTGCGTGAGGTGGCAGTTAGAAAAATAATCGGTTCCAATCAAAAGAACCTGGTTGGCCTTTTTCTTACGGAATCAATAATTACAGTACTCTTTGCTACAAGCATCAGTTTGG
Source organism: uncultured Chitinophagaceae bacterium (assembly GCA_966674115.1). Classification (GTDB taxonomy): domain Bacteria; phylum Bacteroidota; class Bacteroidia; order Chitinophagales; family Chitinophagaceae; genus Flavisolibacter. The sequence continues at coordinate 10,671 of CBKWHA010000154.1, read as the reverse complement.
TGTTGGTTGTGCTTGTGATGCCTTTGTTCAATGAGGTTGCCGGAAAGCAACTTTTCATCTGGCAATTCGGAACCATATACACCATTCTGTATATACTGGCATTCTCGTTTGTAGCCGGGCTGATTGGTGGATGGTATCCTGCTTTTTTCCTATCGAGGTTTAGAACCATACCGGCGTTGAAAAACCAGTTGGGTGATGTAAAAACACAAACGCTGTTCAGAAAGTCGCTCGTGACGTTCCAGTTTGCCGTAACGGTTGTTATGATCACTGCTTCATTAGTCATTTACCTTCAGTTGAATTATGTGCTCAATACCGACCTTGGATTTAATAAAAAACAAATGCTCTCGTTTCATCTAGATTCAAAAGAAGTGAGAGAGAAGGTTCCTGCACTGCGCACAGCGCTGTTGCAAAACCCAATGGTGAAGGCTGTTGCCTCAGCAGGTAGTCCTATTGGCAATAATGATATTGGTATGATGGATTACAATGTGGAAAAGAATGGCGTGTTGGATGAACATAGCAACCTTGCATATGGCTTAACCATTGACGCTGATTTTATTCCTGCCATGCAGATCAAATTGCTGGAAGGACGCAATTTTTCAAAAGATATTCCATCTGACAGCAATGAGGTTATTGTCAATGAAGCGTTCATTAAAAGACAAGGCTGGGCTTCAGGTATGGGTAAAAGAATGTCAAGGGGGAAAGATTCAACCGGCAAAATACATTTTGCCAACATAATCGGCGTGGTAAAAGATTTCCATATTTATTCGCTGCAACACAAGATCAAGCCCTTGATCATGGAACTTCCCAAGCGGGGTGAAGACCGGTATAACTTATATGTACGGTTGGGTGAACACAATATTCCCCAGGCGCTTGCCTTCGTGGAACAAACATTTAGAAAGTTTGATGCTGCTTCTCCTTTTGCCTATCACTTTCTTGATCAAAGTTTTGCAGCCCAATACAAGGCAGAACAAAAACAGGGACAGGTGTTGCTGGCCTTTACTACTCTTACCATATGCATTGCCGGTTTGGGTTTATTTGGATTGATCACGTTTACTGTTGGAAAGCGGGTGAAAGAAATTGGCATCCGTAAAGTGCTCGGCGCCAGTGTGGGCAACATGGTTTCCTTGTTAACAGGAAGTTTGCTCAAAGTGGTGCTGCTTTCCATGTTGATAGCTATACCCCTTTCGTGGCTGGTAATGAATAAATGGCTGGAGGATTTTGCTTACCGTATTCATCTTGAGTGGTGGATGTTTGCTTTGGCAGGAATCGTTTCATTGATCATTGCAATGGTTACGTTGAGCTTTCAGGCTATAAAAGCGGCGGTAGCAAACCCGGTGAAGAGTTTAAGAACGGAGTAGTTTAATGGGTAAACAGGACAAGGGGTTATTTTACACGGTCCATGAGTTCTCTGCCTGTATCGAGTAGTTCGACTATTATCTTTTCATATAGTTTGGCGCCATTATCGCCGTTGGTGAAAATGACCAGTCCTTGTTTGGAAATGGGAAGAAGGATTACCAGTGTGCGCACACCGTTATCTCCACCACTGTGGGTTAGGGCGTATTCTTTCTTTGGTCCTACATTTAGAAATATTTCCCAGCTTAAACCCATGTAAAGTCCACCCTTTGTTGGAACATGGGGACGAACCATCTGGTTGAAAACAGAAGAATCCAAACCTGCACCCTGCAGTACGTGCGCGGCAAATTTTCCGTAATCCTCTATTGTTGTCAGGACATCGTCTGCAGCATTAATGACGGTAGCTTTATAGTCTTGTTTATATTCATTACCGCTTTTATCAAACCAGTGTGCAAACCTGGATTCATCAGTTGATAGGTCCCAGTCAAACTGAGTATCGTGCATACCCAGAGGATTAAAGAGGAGTGAATCTGCTAGTTTTTCTATGGGCTTCTGAAACTTGTTTTCAAGGGCCTTGCGCAGATATTCAAAGCCTTCTCCTGAATAACCAAATCTTGTTCCTGGCGTTGTATCAAAAGATAGTTTACCGTTTGGATTTAAGTAGCGCCAATTCTTAAAACCGGTTTGATGGCTGAGTACCAGGCGGGTGGTCAATAGTTTATGTCTTGGATCGTTAGCAATGTCTGGGTCGGTCCAGTATTTGGAGAGGGGCTCGTCCAGATTCCAGGCACCTTTGCTTACAAGTTTTAATGTGAGTAAGGCCACAATGGGTTTGGTAAGAGAGGCTACATTGAAAATTGCGTTGTAGGGAGCAGGGGTACCATTTTTCAGTTCTCCATACATCCGGATCTCTTTCAACTTACCATCTCTTATGATACCGAGGCCTAAGGCGGGGACATGGTTTTCTTTTATCCATTGTTCGATTTGCAGGCGGTCAGTAAAGAATTGGGAGGTTGGTTGTTGGGCTGTTGTTTGGTTTGTAATCAAAAGAAACGCAGATAATATGAATAGAGAAATGATATTACATTTCATAAAAATGGTTCTTTGGCAAATTTGTAACGTTCATGAATATGCAAAAGTTACGAACAATTGTGTTTCATTGGTATTCATTATGACAGGCTGATTATTCCTATAGATAAGCGGCATCCATGTCTGTACTTGAGCCAAAGATTGATTACCGCAATTTGAATGTTCCCATGCTGATCCTGGATCCGGTAAGTGAGGATGATGCATTTCCTTTTGAAAAAGAAAATGAAGCATTGCAAAAGCAACATCCGAATTTAATTGATCACAAAATATATGAACATACGGGTCACAATATTCATTATGAGCGTAGGGAGCAATTTATTGAAGATGTTGTGAACTTTCTTAGAAAAGTAAAGAGGCACCACAGCTTAAAGTAAAACAATTGTAGTTACATTATTATAAAGCAACAGAATACTTTGCCTGGTTTTTCTTCATTAGCTTTAGGGGTGCCAATGCATCCGGCAAGCAGCGGTGTTTTGTATTACCTTTAATGAAACTGCAGATGATTAAACTAAAAAGAACTGACTCAGCTCATCAGGACTTTATTGCACTTGTAAGGGCTTTGGATGCCGATCTGGCCCGAAGAGACGGAAGTGATCATTCCTTTTATGCTCAATTCAATAAAATTGACAAGATCAAATATGTGGTGGTTGCTTATGAAGATGGCAAACCTGTTGGTTGTGGTGCGATCAAAGAATTTGCTCCAGGTATTATGGAGGTTAAGCGGATGTATACACTACCGGAAAGTAGAGGTAAAGGTATTGCTACCAAAGTATTGGATGAGTTGGAAAAGTGGGCTGCAGCATTAGGTTATGAAAAATGTGTGTTGGAAACCGGGAAGAGGCAACCTGAAGCAATTGGGCTATACCAAAAAAGTGGCTATAGGGTAATTCCAAATTATGGACAATATGCCGGTGTGGAAAACAGCGTTTGTTTTGAAAAAGAAGTGACATTTATTCACAATTAAAAGTCTTCTGGTTATGCCACTCTATATGGATTTGCATCGTGGTATGCAAGGGCTCTCCCGTGAAGAAGTAGAAAATGCGCATCGACTGGATGTACAGATTCAGGATAAATATGGGGTGAAAATGCAAAAGTTTTGGATAAATGAAGAAGCCGGAACTATATTTTGCCTTATTGAAGCTCCCAGCAAAGAAGCTTGTGCCGCTGTTCACTTTGAAGCTCATGGTCAAATGGCCTGTGAAATCATTGAGGTACATCCTTCCGACTATGCGACCATTATGGGCCCGGCTAATACAACACCAACTGGCATTGTGGTGCATCCGGATGGGAAATTGGACTCTGCGATAAGAACTTTTCTTTTTACAGATATTGTAAATTCTACCAGCCTTACAGAAAGCCATGGAGATATTATGGCTATGACTATTTTACGGAAACACAACGAGATCGTTCGAAACAGCTTGCAGAAAAATGCAGGTACAGAAGTAAAACATACTGGCGACGGTATCATGGCTACTTTTATGTCCAGCTCTAAGGCTGTGCGGAGTGCGTTGGAAATTCAACATAGCTTACAAGCATACAGAACTGAACATCCTGATGTTCCTTTACATATCCGGATCGGGATCAATGCCGGTGAACCTGTAACCGAGGGCAATGATTTCTTTGGTACTGCTGTGCAGTTAACCAAACGGATCTGTGACATCGCTGCTCCAGATCAAATTCTTATCTCGGATGTTATTAAGGGTTTATGCATGGGCAGAAATTTTCAATTTGAGGAATTAGAGGCTCAGCACTTAAAAGGTTTTCAACAACCAGTCAAAACGTTTGTTGTAACCGGATATTAGATATAAACTGAAGATGCTCATCTTCTTACCGGCAATATTATTTCAAAGGTGGCACCTTCGTTTGGTATGCCGTGGGCGGTGATGGTTCCTCGGTGTCTTTCTACGATGTTTTTGCAGAGGGCGAGGCCGAGGCCGCTTCCTTCATACCTGTCTTTGGGGTGGAGGCGTGTGAAGGTGCCGAATATTTGATCTGCATATTCCTGTTCGAAGCCGATACCGTTGTCTTGTAGAACTATACGGGCGAATTCCTTATCATCCTTCCAAATCATTTCTGATGACAGGCTAATAACTGGCGGAATGTCTGGCTTGGTAAACTTGAGGGAGTTGTTGACCAAATTGTAAAAAAGTTGGTGCAGTAATATAGGAGCTCCTTCAAGTGTGGGCAAATTGCTATAGCGAATGGTTGCTCCTTTTTGCTGAATGACCAATTCCAGGTCAACTTCTACACTTTTTAATATTTCATTCAGGTTGACTGGTTCGTATATTTCTTCCAATGCACTGATGGTAGAATAAGTTAGTACGCCATCGATCATGACGATCATTCTGTCGGCTGCATTTAAAGTCCTGTTTATATAAAGTTTTCCTCTTTCATCTAATTGCTCACTCATTTCGTCGCGCAGTCGACCAACAAAGGTTTTTATTTTCCTGACAGGTTCTTTGAGATCGTGAGAGGCTACGTGTGCAAATTGCTGGAGGTCTTCGTTGGAGCGTTGCAGTTCCTTTGTGCGATCGCTTACCAGCTTCTCCAGCTTTTTGGAAAGTGTTTTCTGGTCATTTATATCACTAAAGGCTCCAATCCATTTGGTGATATTACCTTTTTCATTTAGAATGGGTTCGCCATGTACACTATGCCATCGGTATTCGCCTGTTTTGTTTTTTAACCTTACTTCTCCACGATAGACTTCGCCGGTCTTCAGACTGTGTTGCCAGATTTGGCTTATGGCCTGTAGATCGTCCGGATGCACTATCTGCTCCCATGATTCCATACCTACCGGTTTGAAACCTGTGTATTCCTGCCAACGTGAAGAAGCATATATCTGTGCTCCTTTTGCATCGGTTATCCATACCAGTTGGGGCAAGGTCTCAGCCAGGGTTCGGAAGCGCTTTTCGCTTTCAATTAAAGCTGACAATTGCTTTTTTTGCTGGTTAATGTTTAGTGCTGTACCAATAAAGCCAGTGAACCTATTTTGTTCGAAACGGGGTACCGCTTTTTTCAAGATCCATTCGTACTTTCCTGTTGCTGCATTTTTTACCCGGTATTCAATTGTAAAGGGCTTTTGTTTTTTTGCGGCATCATTAAGTACCTTGTGCAATTGTTCAATATCATCAGGATGCACAAATTTATCATAAACCTGTCTACTTAGCTCTGAATAATGGGAGAGCCCAATATAGCGAAGGAGTTCTTTGTTGGTATAAGTAACCTCTAAATTTTCATCGACTATCCATACCCACATTGGTGTCTGATCGGCTAAGGTGCGGAAGCGTTCTTCACTTTCACGTATTCTTTCTTCGGCAAGTTTTTGTCCTGTAACATCCATACTCACACCTGTTAAAGTTTCGGTATGGCCCTTTTCGTCATAAAAATACTGACCTAAAGACCTTATCCACCGTATAGTACCATCGTTTGCTCTTTTAATGCGGTAATTCGCGTCGTATTGCGTATGCTGCCGGAGGGCCATTTCTACTTTCTCAAAGGCTTGCTCTTTATCGCCAGGCAGTATTAACTTATGCCAATCCTCATAGGTAAGATCAGTGCGCTGTTCATCGTAACCCCACATCCTTTTGTGGATTGATGTCCAATCGAGTTTGTTGGCTTTTACATTCCAGGACCAAATACCTACCTGGGCTGCTGTAGTGGCTATTTGCAGTCGTTTGCTGGTTTCTTCCAGTGCCTGTTCGGCCAATTTGCGTTTGTTTATGTTTACCACTGAACCAATATATCCGACGAAGTTCTCTTGTTCGTCATAGTGTGGAACTGCAGATTCTAAGACCCATTCGTAAGTACCATCCCATTTGCACAGCCTATATTCTTTTTTATATGCGTGTAAATTACGGTAAGCCTCTTTATAACACTGCATGGTTTCTTCGCGGTCATCTTGATGTATCGCCCTGGCCCAACCCATGCCCAAACCTTCTCTGAGGGTTTGACCTGTAAACTCCAGCCAAAGTTTGTTCAGGTAGGTGCAGTTACCATCTTTGTCGTCAACCCATATCATTACCGGTGCGCTGTCGGCCATACTGCGAAAGCGCTTTTGACTTTCTGCCAGAGCAGCTTCCGCTTTTTTTTGTTCGGTAACATCAATTGCTACATTCAATATGGCATATACATTTCCTTCTGCATCAAAGATTGGAGTATAGCTGATATCATAATAGCCTAATGTCATTGATCCATTCTTTACAATTTTTATCTGGGAACCAAAAGCCTGATAAGGGTTACCTGATGTGTATACATCGTGCAGTATTTGCAAAAAGGGTTGGTTTTCTGACATCAGCTCCGGCAGGGCTTCTTCGAGGGGTTTACCGATAATACTATCTCCTTTGCCCAACATGTTGATAAAGATCTGGTTGGGCATCTCAATGACCATGTCTTTACCTTTAAAAAGAGCAATGGCTACTGGTGCATGCATCACCAGGTCGCGGAAGAGCTGGTTTGCTTTTTCAAGCTTTTTATAACTTTCTATCTTTTCTGTAGTTTCAAAGCAGGTGACGAATACAGCAGTAGGTTTACCAGACTCATCTTTTACAGGGCTGTAGCTAAATGTCCAGTATGCATCATCCATTCTCCCATTGCGAAAAATTGGAAGGAAGAGGTCGTCCATATAGATAGCTTCTCCACCGGAAAGCACCTGGTCTATCAGGGGCTTGATCACAGCCCATATTTCGGACCACACTTCCGCTCCTCTCTTGCCTAAAGCAAAGGGATGCTTCCCTTCACTACCAAGACTGGGACGGTACGCATCATTGTAAAAGCAAATAAGATCTACGCCCCAAAAGAGAAACATGGGGAATTTTGAATTGATCATAATGCTTAATGTAATGCGCAAACTCTGCGGCCAGGTATCTACAGGTCCGAGCGGGGTTTGAGACCAGTCAGTAGACCGGATCAGCTTCCCCATTTCGCCGCCACCGGATAGAAAATCATGCGTAGCTTCTATGGAATGTTCATTGGCATGCATACAAATCGTTAGATCTTAAACTGATGGTTAGGTGATTAGCAATTTAAGACTTTTTCAAAGGAAACGCATAATAGCAGTGATTTTCAAGGGAGTTAGCTAGATTAAAGTTTAATCAAAGGTTATGCCGGGTAGAGAATGTAAGCAAAGTCAGGAAATTAGTAGAGAAGAAAATAGGGCAGTGGGATGAAGGGCAGAAGAAATCTATATTTACAACGCTTCTACAACTAGCTTTGCAGTAGAGGGAGTTCAGGTTATAATGGTTTGGTTAATGATATAGCGCTTAGTTGCCATTTTTGGAAAACCCAACGTTACACGTAACAATTCTACTTGATGTAATTGTCAATTGCAGCAAAAAGCTCGGCTATTTGCCAATTAAACAAAGCATACATATCCCCCTTTATATTACTTTTACCAGCCTTGAAGTGATGAAGATGTCCCTCTTTGTCCACTATTAAATAAACAGGAATTGTATTATACTTTTTATTGACAACAATATCATTCCACAGCGTGTCATTTGCTAACAAGTGCATTCCATCTAAGGCATTTGTATATATAAACCTCTGCCACTTCTCCTTTTTTTCTTGTTTATCCATAGAAATATAAAAGAAGTTCACACCAAGGCTATCATACTTTGCTTTATATTTTGCAATTAATTTTTGCTGTGCAATGCATGGGCTACACCAAGTGGCCCAAATCTCTATCAAAGTAACTTTATTATTCAGATGAGAAATAATGGCAGGTAAAGAATCAATATTATCATTCGCCAGGATTTTCAATTTTGTAGTTGAAGGACTTAAACTTTGTCTATTGTCAATAAAAAGGGACTTTTGAAGATTATTGTAATTGGCCCTTATAGTCACCGTATCTGGTGGTGCAGAGAAAAAATTAATATTCTTCTTACCTAGATCTATGTTGCATTCGAAGGAAGAGTTTAGTTGTAAATCAACAAAAAAGTTCCCCATTGAATCAGTATTTACGTACCAAGTTGAATCGTATTCCGAGGTTTTAATTGCAAGGGGTTTATTTCGATAGTTCTTTATGTTGCCTCTTACAACAGTCTGGCCATTTATATTTGTCCAGTAGACAAACAACAATAAAATTAAGAGTATTTTCTGCATAAGCTAATTACGTATAATAACTCATATCCTTCCTTCTTGATAATGAATTATCATTTATTTTACCATGCTTTCTTGGCTTTCAATAAATGAGGAGAGCATTAATTTGCTGATAAAGTATCCAATTGAACTACAGGTAATTTAATAGTAGAGATAATAATCTCTTCCTTTGTTTTATTTTCATGATGCTGACCGTTGTCTTCTTTATCTAACTCAAGTCTGGGCACATTAGACATGACAGAGGTTTCAACTTTTTCTTTTTTATTTGTTTTTGACAAAGGCCCAATTTCTATGAGGGGGGGAATGACTACATTCTTGATCTGGATGTCAACAGACTTCACATTTTTTTCTGGCGATGATCCAATTTCTATTTTTTCAAGTACTACGTCCTGAATCTGAATATTAGAGGCTTGTGAAACAACTACATCCTTGACCAGCGTATCAGAAGTTTTCTTGTGCATTGACCATGGAATGTCTATGAAACTATACGGTTTATTACATCCCAAAGTAGTTAATAATATCATCACTGGAATCAATAGCAGCAGGAACAAATATCGCAACTGAGCTTGTGGTTTTGTTTTATCCTGATAGAGCTTTAACAGGCGCTTTTTTAAGATGGATCTATCAAATATTGGACTTGCCAATTTCCTTGACATTATTCTTTGAGCGTTCTCCAATAAAAAATCTGAATATGCGTCTTTACTATCGGGATTACCATCCAAGGCATTTTCGTCAGCAATGAATTCATGAAGCTCTTTAATGCCTGACTTTATCAGGTAAACAGCCGGGTTGAACCAATTTAGAATTTGAACCAATTCCAGAAATAATATATCTAAAGAGTGCAGCTGCTTGATATGCGCCATTTCGTGCTTTATTACAGTTTCTGCTTTATCTATATTATTATCAATAAAAAGAACGTTTAGAAAAGAAAAGGAAAGACCTGTATTTTCTAACTCAACTCTTTTAATCCCTTTATATCTGGTTATTTTTCCTGAACTTACCAGCTTATTCAGCTTAATTAATTTTATAAAGAAAAGAGAGAACAGTATAAGAACAACTAGTGCATAAAGAATCAAAGCCTGGTTTATAGGTGTTAATAAATAATGAGCAGCATTTAAAGGACCGGCATCTGTTGCAACAATTTTACTTTGGGTTTTTATATCTACAAACCTTGATTCATCCAAGCTAGTAATGGTAAAAAATGGCAAAACAAATGCTAGCAATGTAGTCCCTAATAAATAGAACCGGTTCAATGAATGAAAGGATAATTTATCAAGAGCTAATTTGTAGCATACATAGAATACTATCAGATAAATGTTTGCCTCGATTAGATAATAAAACAGGTTCATTTCTTTTTGTTTTTAATTTTTTTTAAATGCTCACGTAATTCTTCTACTTCAGATGCATTTAGCCCTTTTTCTTCTATTAAAAAAGACACTAAATTTTTATATGAATTATTGAAGTAGGAACTGAATAATGCATTAAAAGCAAAAGATTTGTACTCTTTTTCAGAGACAATAGGAAAATAAACATGGGTAATTCCGTATGCCTTATGATCAATAAAGCCTTTTTTCTCCAAAACCCGAACTACAGTAGAAATCGTATTATACGCAGGCTTAGGATCTGGCATCTGATTTATTATATCCTTTACTACGGCTTCCTTTAACTGCCATAATATTTGCATTACCTGTTCTTCTGCTTTTGTTAATTGTTTTAGTTTCATTGGAGCCACCAACTATTTTTGTAGTTATCCAACTATAAATATAGTTAGTAATTTGGAAAACCAAAAATTTTATTCAATTTTTAAAGTTTATAGCAGATTGGAATTTATCATCAATGGCTAAGAAATGCTAAGATTTTAGACATTGATGATAATACTATAATGTACCAATGCAGAAAGCGTGCGAGATACGGACGGTGAATGGGGAATATGTGCATACCTTTACTGGCTAAGACAAATGTTGCGTTACCGGTAATTGTTCAAAAATGTATCTATCTCAGAGGATTAATAAATTAAGATTTTTCATTTTACTCTTTTTTCTGTCCAGCTTATTAATGCAATGTGGGTCTAATAAAACAAATACATGCAAAGACATCAAAAACGGGAAATTCCGGTTTTATTCTAAACGGTCGGGG
>CBKWHA010000153.1:0-13144 GCA_966674115.1 uncultured Chitinophagaceae bacterium | reverse complement strand
CAATTGATCTTTGAAGGAAAGTATAAAGAGGCACAGGACCTGGCGAACAGTAAAATACCCAGGCAGGCTGCTGCGGATAATAATTATGGCATGCCATACCAGCCAGTAGGCAATCTCTTTATTCAGTTTCCCGGCCAGGAAAATGTAACTGACTATTACCGGGACCTGGACATTCAAAATGCAATAGCTACGGTTTCGTATAAAGTTGGTGGGGTAGCGTATAAGCGTGAGATCTTTTCTTCTTTCCCTGATGGGGTGATCATTATAAGGCTGTCTGCCAGCAAACCTAAAAGCATTACCTGCAACCTTGTAATGAACAGTCCGCATAAGGTGTATGGGGTGAAAACCACAGGCGACCGCCTGATACTTTCCGGAAGAAGTGGGGATGTAGATAATAAGAAAGGCAAGGTGCAATTTGAGGCGCAGGTGCAACCAAAAGTTGAAGGAGGGAGTATACGCACAACTGATACGAGCCTTCAAATTAAGGATGCTGACGTGGCTACACTATATATTTCTATAGGTACGAATTTTAAAAGTTATAAAGACCTCAGTGGCGATGCAGCAGCAAAAGCTGTAAAGTTTCTTTCTACAGCTGTCCGTAAGCCATATGCTACGGCCAGGGCAGAACATATCAAAAGTTATCGTAAATATTTTGACCGGGTGTCTTTGGACCTGGGAGTTACGGACGCTGTCAAGAAACCAACTAATGTCCGTATTACGGAATTTGCTACAGTCAATGACCCGCAATTAACGGCGCTTTATTTTCAGTTTGGCCGTTATTTGTTGATTTCCTGTTCCCAGCCTGGTACACAACCGGCCAATTTGCAAGGCATCTGGAATGATAGAGTATCTCCTCCCTGGGATAGTAAGTACACCATCAACATCAACACGGAAATGAATTACTGGCCGGCAGAAGTGACTAACCTGTCCGAGATGCATCAGCCGCTTTTCAGCATGCTTAAGGATCTGGCACAGACTGGAAAGGAAAGTGCTTCCAAAATGTACCAGGCGCGCGGTTGGAATGTTCATCATAATACTGACCTATGGAGAATTACTGGTCCAGTAGATGGGGCTTTTTATGGCTTGTGGCCTATGGGTGGGGCCTGGCTGAGCCAGCATCTCTGGAAGCATTATCAGTACACAGGGGATAAGGCGTTTTTAAAGGATGTCTATCCTGTTTTGAAGGGTGCAGCTACTTTTTATGTGGATGTGTTGCAGGAAGAACCCAAAAACAAATGGCTGGTGGTGGCACCTTCCATGTCGCCGGAAAACTCTTACCAGAGTGGTGTTTCCATTGCTGCCGGCACTACTATGGACAACCAACTGGTGTTTGATGTGTTTTCCAATGCTATCCGTGCGGCCCTGATATTGGGTACAGACGGTGCTTTTACTGATACTTTACAAACCAAGTTACAGAGGCTACCTCCCATGCAAATAGGCCAGCACAGTCAATTGCAGGAATGGTTGCAGGACTGGGACAGGCCCAATGACAAGCACAGGCATATATCACATTTATACGGATTGTATCCCAGTAACCAGATCTCTCCCTACCGCCATCCGGAATTGTTTGATGCGGCCAGAACTTCCCTGGTATACAGGGGGGATAAATCCACCGGCTGGAGTATGGGCTGGAAAGTAAACTGGTGGGCTCGCCTGCTGGATGGGAACCGTGCTTATAAGTTGATTGCAGATCAGTTATCCCCTGCTCCTACTAAAGAACAAAGTGGTCAGCATGGCGGCACTTATCCAAATTTATTGGATGCTCATCCTCCTTTTCAGATCGATGGGAACTTTGGCTGTACAGCCGGTATTGCCGAAATGCTGATACAGTCTCATGACGGGGCTATTCATATTCTGCCTGCCCTGCCGGATGCATGGCCAAACGGTACTGTGAAAGGTCTTGTGGCACGAGGAGGTTTTGTACTGGATATTAGCTGGAAAGAGGGTAAGGTTAGCCAGGTGAAGGTGACCTCAAAACTGGGAGGGAACTGTAGAATAAGGGTATATGATCCGTTGAAAGCTGCTGGTCGGGTTAGTTTGAAGGAGGCAAAGGGGGAAAATCCTAATCCTTTTTTTGTCGTGGCCCAGGTCAAACAGCCTGTTATTTCAGCGCAAGCGAATATCAACCCACTTCGATTAAACAAGACATACCTATATGATTTGCCTACAAAGGCTAATGGAGTGTATATCCTTAAGGCATTATAAATCAATAAGGTAAACAAAGCAGTTTTATATGGCAAGCAAAAGCGGGAGGGGGGCAACCCCCTCCTTTTATTTTTAATAAAAGAGATTTGAGGAAAGCCGGCAGGAGCTAAAAACCGGTTTTAACAAAGCCAGGTAAGCGCCTTGAAACATTTTTTAACAACTTTGCGTACTTCAAATAATTGCCCGTTTAGGATTAACCCCATAACTTAGAATATTAAATTTATACCAAAAGATTGCTTTTGACGGTTTACATAAGTATTGTTTGTCCATCCTCTCTTTTAATTTCAGGTAATTAGGATCTAATGAGAGTAATAGTGTTTCTGATTGCCATATTATTTTCTTTGGGGGGAGCGAGATTAGCTGCTCAAACAGTGAGCTTACACGAAAAGAACAGCAAACTGGAGAAAGTTTTTAAACAAATCAACCGCCAGACCGGCTACTCATTTTTTTATGCTGACGGTCTTCTGAAAAAATATAACAGAGTAACTATCTCAGTTGAAAATGCGTCATTAGAAGAGGTACTACAACTTTGTTTTTCGAAACTGCCTTTAACCTACGCCATCGTTGATAAGACCATTGTTGTAAAAGAAGCTACCATTGATAAGCCGGTTGTCCCGGTAACTGACACGATCCAATTATTTCCCATAACCGTTACAGGAAGAGTTGTGAATACTAAAGGAGAGCCGCTTGCCGCTGCCACTATTGTAGAAAAAGATACAAAAAATGCAACAGTAGCTAGTGAAGATGGCAGTTTTACGATCACTGTTTCTGATTCTACATCCATATTGATCATTTCTTATGTGTATAAAGAGACGGAAGAGATCATCATTGGCAATAGGAGTAATCTTACTGTAACGCTTCAGGATGCTGACAGCAAGATGGATGATGTGGTGATCATTGGTTATGAAGTGGTTCGTCCCAGAGATTTAATGGCATCGGCTTCCAGGGTTTATGCCAAAGAATTAAAGGATAATCCACTTAATTCTTTAGCAGAAGTATTGCAGGGAAGACTGGCAGGCGTGCAGATCAGCCTTTCGGAAGGCGCTCCCGGTGCCGAGGCTGCTATACATATCAGGGGGCGAAATTCAATTACCGGTGATGGCAGTCCTTTATACATTGTAGATGGCATTCCGGTTGAACGTGCATTGGATTTTTTGAATCCGCAAGATATTGAATCGGTTTATGCCCTGAAAGATGCCGCTTCAACAGCTATATACGGAGCCAGGGGGGCCAATGGTGTTTTGGTCATTACAACAAAGGGGGGAAAAAATACCAACGGTAAGATCCTGGTTTCCTATAATGGTTATGTCGGGGTTCAGCAACTGGCTTCAAAGCTGGATATGATGAATCCTTATGAATTTGTTCTATACCAATGGGAACGGGCTTTATGGAGAAATGATACTTCTGTAATCAGCCGATATACCGGTAATATGGGCAACTTTGGTTCCATAAAAAACTATTATAACAAATTACCTGGTTACGACTGGCAGGAGAAGACAATGGGCAGGCATGCTTTACAACAATCGCACAATATCAATTTTTCAGGAGGCGATCAAAGAACTACCTACAACCTGAGCCTGACCAGCAATAAACAGAATGGTATCTTGCTAAACTCTGATCTAACACGCAGATCAGCAAATTTTAAATTTGACCATAATTCTAAAAACAATTTTAAAGTCGGGTTTAATTTCCGTTATATCAATCAACGAATAAACGGCGCCGGCACATCTGATGAAGGTGGCGCAGGTGCTAACAGGTTGCGACATTATATCCGATACCGGCCATTGCTCCTTGAAAACCATACAGAGGATTTCTATGATCCGAATTTAGATATTGGTAATGCGGGTAATGGACTTAACATCATTAACCCGCTGCTGCTTTCTGAAGCTGAAATAAGGCGAAGGTATACTAATGTTTATTTTATCAGCGGTTATTTACAGTACAAGCTTGCAAAGAATTTACAGTTCAGGGCCACCTTAGGATATGAGGTTACTATGCGTGATTATAAATTTTTTGATGACACAGTAACGATTGCTTCAAAAACCAACCAGAATCAGCCTATTGTTTATCTAGGCAATAGCAGCAGGAAGTCATTGATTAATTCAAATGTATTCACCTATTCGAATCCTCTGCTTTTTAATAGTAAACATGGACTGACCGTTCTTCTGGGGCAAGAAATGCAGCAAAGTGTGGAGAACAGCTTCGGACAGGAAATTCGCTGGTTTCCCGTTGGTGTTACTGCCGATGAAGCATTCAGTAACCTTCAATTAGCTGCTACATCATCAGGAACGCTGATCCAACCCAATCCTGCTACCAGCGAAGTTCCTTACAGGGGCGCTTCCTTTTTCTCAACAATAGATTATAATTATGATAAGAGATACCTGCTGAAATTTACGATACGTGCAGACGGTACTTCCATTTTTTCGCCTTCTAACAGGTGGGGGTATTTTCCGTCTGTTTCTTTTGCCTGGCGTCTGGTTAATGAGCGGTTCTTTAGTGATGTGACTAAAGTTAATGATCTCAAACTGAGGTTGTCTTACGGAACTTCCGGCAACAACCGTATTGACCCTTTTGCCTATAGGACTACCTATAATTCACCTTTTAACGGTGGTTATGGTTTGAACAACACGTTGAACAGCGTATTTGTTCCCAATAACCTGGGAAATGAGCAGTTAAAGTGGGAAAAGATCATTTCTCAGAACATTGGTTTGGATGCCAGTTTATGGAACAACAAGTTGAATATCACTTTAGATGCTTATTCCAACAAATCTGAGAACCTCTTATTATATAATGCTATACCTACCTCCAGCGGATATGCTAATCAGTTTCAAAATATTGGCACCACTCAAAACAAAGGCATTGAATTGCAACTTTCCACCCATATTGCCCGCAAAAACAATTTTAGATGGAGCACGAGTTTCAATATTGCATTTAATAAAAATAAAGTGGTATCCTTAGGCAATAAACAACAATTATTGCGGAACTCTGGTTGGTTCAGTACTACAAACTTTCCTGCTGATTATATTTTGCAAGTGGGTAAGGAAACAGGTTTGATGTATGGCCTGGTCAATGATGGATTTTTTACGGTTGATGATTTTGATGTAAAACCATATGCAAACGCATTTTACCCGCAATTCCAGTATGAGTATACATTAAAGGCAGGTATTGCTGATCACAGCAGGGTCCTAACCGATCGCGTTCAACCCGGGTCGCCAAAGTTCAAAGATATCAATGGCGATGGCGTGATTGATCTGGATCATGACCGTGCCGTTATTGGACATGCACAACCCGACTTTTTCGGAGGGTTTACACAAAATTTCTCCTACAAGAATTTCGACCTGAGCCTTTTTTTGAACTTTTCTTATGGCAATGATGTTTATAATGCCAATAAGCTGGAATACAGTAATGCGGTTGGCACTGATATTAATCTTCTTTCCCTAATGAAAGACCGGTGGAAAATGATTGATGCAAATGGCCAGCAGATTCAGGCTTTTCTAGGCAATGCGGTAGTAGGTATTGATCCCCAGTTATTAGCTGAAGCAAATGCGCATGCAAAAATTTGGTTTCCTTCCACCGGGACTGCAGGTTTCTATCCGCAAAAGTTTGCTGTTGAAGATGGTTCATATTTACGCATCAGCAATGTGACATTTGGATACAGTCTATCGAAACATTTGTTAAACAAGTTGAAAATCAGTCGATTAAGATTTTATATAACGGCAAATAATCCCATATTGTTTACCCAATACACCGGCTACGACCCTGATGTAAATGCGCGAAGAAACGATCCCACTACTATGGGTGTAGATTACTCTGCTTATCCAAGGGCCAGGACCTATGTATCCGGTGTTAATCTTACTTTTTAAAGAAGTTTTATCTTTAATTCGTTAGCATTATGAAACTGATGAACAAAAAACTATTGATCAAAACAGTCTTACTTATGTTGATTTGTAGCTATTTGACATCTTGTAAAAAGTTTCTTTCTCCCGAAGCTGTTTCCTCTTTTGATACTGAATATGTTTTTGACAATTTACCCAATGCCAGGAAGGCACTGCTTGGTGCATATGGCTCCATGGCAGGAGATTTTGGTTATGGCATCCGCCTAAGCGGTTATTGGCCTTATGACACAGACGAAATACAAAAGGGTACCAACACACAGACAAATGATGATGGCCAGCTTTTGGCAAAGTACCTGGGTATCCCAGGAAATCTTCAGATTACCAACCCATTTAACCAATTGTATCAGGGAGTAGAAAGGGCTAATCTGTGTATATACAATATACCCAAAATGGCGCTGTATAAAAGCGGAAGCCCTGTTCAGCAAGCACAATTGAAGCGAATGTATGGAGAAGCTCTAGTGCTAAGAGCCCAGTATTTATATGAGCTTTGCCGCAATTTTGGTGATATTCCTGTGCAATGGCAACCTTCACAATTTGAGACTGATCTGTTTAAACCCCGGACCAGTCGTGACAGCATTTATGATCGTCTATTGTCCGATTTGACACTGGCGCAAACATTGCTACCCTGGAGAACCGGAGTAACCTCTATTGGTGATGCCGTAGATGAAAGGTTTACAAAAGGCACGGCCAAAGCACTACGCGCAAAAATAGCGTTGACCAGGGGTGGGTATTCTTTACCCGTTACGGGAGGCGCGTTGGTCCGTCCTTCCAATTACCTGGATTTTTATAAAATTGCCCGTGATGAGTGTGCTGAAATCATAGCACATCCCGATCAGCATTCCTTATTACCTTCTTATAAAAGTCTCTTTAAAGATTACTTGCTGGCGCACAATACCAATGATCCGGCAGGTGAATTTATGATGGTGGCCTCCATGGCATATGGGAGCAATACAGATAGTAAGTTAGGGATTCAGACAGGTACCAGGGTGAACGGGGTAGGAGGTGGTGGCTTGAATATTTTGCCCACCTATTTTTATATGTTTGACTCTACAGATGTCAGGAGAGATGTTACCTGTGTGCCATACGAAATAACCTTTGATACTATAAAGACAGGCCATTCCATCAATGCCATATATGATGGTAAGTTCAGAAAAGAATGGGTATCCAATCCAAGTTATGTATTCAGTGCCGGTAATCCCAATACATCAAGCAGGCCAGCTATAAACAATAGTTTACAAAATATGCAGTTAAGTTGGCCGCTCATCCGCTTTGCAGATGTTTTGTTATGGTTTGCCGAAACTGAAAATGAATTGAATAATGGTCCGACAACTGCTGCCATTGAAGCCGTGCGACAAGTAAATTTAAGAGGGCATGGCGGAACGTATAAAGAGACTCCTCCTGATATTCCCACTTCCGGAAAAGAAGCTTTCTTCCAATTTTTAGTAAAGGAAAGAATGTTAGAGTTTGGTGGTGAAGGCATCAGGAAATATGATCTGATCCGATGGAATCTTTTGGCAACAGCCATTTCGGAAACGAGGGACAGGCTAAATGTGTGGGCTTCAACCACAAATTCTTTCCGACCATCAATAAAGCTTTATTCCTATATGGAAGATGGTCCTTCTTACGCCAGAGATGCGTCACAATTGCCCTCTTTTCTTTATTTTGTTGACAAGCCAGTGCGGTCTAATGTGGACGATTTTAATCCTTTCCTGAATTCGTATTACAAGCCTAGCCCTACATCTAGTGCTCCTCCCGGGCAAACAAGCGTACGCTGGTGGCTTGGAGGTAGTAGCAGCCATAGGTTTGCAAATGCCTTTGCCATGGGTTTTACAACCGGGAAAAGTGAGTTGATGCCTATCCCACAAACACAGCTTGACGTAAATCCCAACCTTAGTCAGAATGCCGGTTATTAGCAAGACCTGAAACAGAGAGAAAGAGAAATTGCAAAGCCGAAGATATAGGTGAGAAATTTTTTAAAAAAAATATAAACAGGAGTAACCCTGTTTTGACCTTGTTGCGTCTTTAATAATTACGGACGTCTAATGATAGATACCAACTTAGAATTACGAGGTACGAAGTACGAAGTAAAAACCTCTTGATGGTTGCGGCTTTCAACGCATACAATACCGTACTACCTAATTTAATTTGGTAAGACAAGTGGTTTCATTAGAATGAGCCGATAATTATTTACCCAAACTAATCAACAACTATGAAATTGATTGCTTGCAACAAGAGATTGACTAAGAGATTCCTGCTATTCCCCTGCGCTTCATCTGGCCAGCCAGACAAATCCACAACCATTCCACAGGTTTCCAGATTTTATGCCCAATGCCCGTAAGATTACCATTGTAGTCAAGAAAATTCTATTTACATCAACGTAAACTCTTTAAAACACTAAAGTTTAGAATATGAAAATGAAAATTACGTGTCTGTTGCTTTTGCTGTTAGCTTTCGCAACTACCTGGGCGCAGAATGCCACTGTGACTGGTAGTGTGATGAAGCAAAACGGCGAAGCACTTGCAGGTGCAACTGTTAAGGTAAAAGGAACCAATACCGCAACCACAACTGACGAAGCAGGCCATTATTCCATTAGGGTTCCTAACCTCAATGTGACCCTTGTATTTAGTTATGTAGGTAGCAGCATCCAAGAGGTGGCTGTTAATGGAAAGACATCTGTAACAGTTGTCATGAAAGAAGAAGCTTCCTCTATGAATGAAGTGGTTGTTATCGGTTATGGAACTGCCAGGAGAAAGGATCTGACGGGTACAGTTTCTTCAATGAGTGCTGCACAACTGGAAAAAATACCAGTTTCCAGTCCTGCTGAAGCCATCACTGGTAGAATGCCTGGCGTTCAGGTTACTACTACAGATGGTGCCCCAGGTGCTGAGATCGTTATCCGTGTACGGGGTGGCGGTTCTGTAACACAGGATAACTCACCATTGTACATTGTAGATGGTTTCCAGGTAAGCAGCATCAATGATATTGCTCCTACGGATATCGCCAGCATTGATATCTTAAAAGATGCAGCTACTTCTGCTATTTATGGCGCCAAAGGTGCCAATGGTGTTGTGATCATCACAACCAAGAGTGCCAAGGGTGGTAAAACTTCCATTTCTTATAATGGATATACCCAATTAAGAACGCTTCCCAGGAAGTTAGATGTACTTTCTCCCTATGAATTTACATTGGCGCAGTATGAATATGCAAAATTGAGAAGCCAGTCTGACCTTGATAATTTTACCAAATACTTTGGAGTATATGAAGACCTTGAACTGTATAAAAGCCAACAGGGTACTGACTGGCAGGATAAGTTGTTTGGTAAACCGGTGGTGTCTCAGCAGCATAATCTGAGTGTTACAGGCGGAACTGATAAAACAAAACTGAGTTTCAGCATTTCCAATAATAAGGACGAAGGGTTGATGCCTGGATCAGCATACCAAAGGACTTACCTGAACTTCAAATTGAACCATGCTGTTTCTCAATCTTTGAAATTTGACCTGGGTGCCCGTTTCTCTAATACTGTTGTAGATGGTGCCGGTACTTCTGGTAGTTCAAGCGTAAGGATAGGTGATGGGATCACTACCCGTCCTGTAAACGGTTTGGCTGACGCCATTAAAATTGATGATATTGCTGCAGGTTCCGGCGATGATGAGTATGAGCAGTTCCTGAAAAGTATTATCAATCCAATTGACCTTGCTGCACAGGATTACCGCAGGCGGAATGACAAGGTGCTCAACATGAATGCTGCTGTGAACTGGTCGATTCTGAAGGCTCTTACTTACCGTTCTGAATTTGGTTATGATTTAAGCTTTGGTCAGAACAAACGTTATTACGGACCTCTGACCGGCGAATCAAAGAATGTAGGTGGCAACCTGCCTTTGGGTGAGATCACTAATTCGAATGGCACCAGGTACCGTTGGGCCAATACCTTGACTTATCTTTTCGATCTGAACAACGATCATGACTTTAATGTAATGGTTGGTCAGGAAGTTTTAGGGGCTTCTGGTTTTTCAGAGTTTAACAGGGCTAAATACTTTGCTGAGAACCTGACGCCTGAGGTATTGTTTGCCAATATGACTTTAGGTACTCAAGACAGACATTCCACTGTTGTGTCCAAGGGGGAAAATATGTTTTCGCTCTTTGGCCGTATTAACTATACTTATAAAGATAAATACCTGCTGACACTGACCAATCGAGGAGATGTGTCAAGCAAATTCGCTCCAGGTAACCGTTTGGGTATTTTCCCTGCCGCGGCGTTTGCATGGCGCGCTTCAAATGAAAACTTCCTGAAAGATGTTGATTTTATCAATGATCTGAAATTCAGGGTGAGCTATGGTGCGGCTGGTAACAACCGTATTTCAAATAACAGGTGGAGACAAATATGGGCGCCCTCAGACTTCAGAACTTATGGTTGGGGCGATATTTCTAATACATACTGGACTCCATCAGGTTCTTTGCCAAACCCTAATATTAAATGGGAAACTACTGTCACCAGAAACACTGGTGCTGATTTTAGCCTGTTTAATAATCGTCTAAGCGGTTCTTTGGATCTATATTGGAACACAACAAAAGATCTGCTGGTAGAACAGACCATTCCTGATTATACAGGTTATCCAACCCAATTGACCAATATAGGTCAAACTTCTAATAGAGGTGTTGAGTTGGCATTGAACGGAACGCTTGTGAGTAAAAAAGATTTTCAACTTACAGCTTCTTTCAACGCTGGTATGAACCGTTCCAGGATCGACAAACTGGATGGAGTGGATCAGAAGTGGTACATGTCTAACTGGGCAGGTACTGATCTAAAAACTCAGGACGATTATATGTTGGAAGTTGGTAACACAATAGGCCTTATTTATGGTTATGTAACTGATGGTATGTATACATCAGATGACTTCACCTCTTACAATGCAGCAACCAGGACATATACTTTAAATGATAAGGTTCCAAACGTAGGTGCTTTAATGGGTGGATTGAGTGTAAGACCAGGTTTGCTGAAACTGAAAGACCTGAATGGTGATGGTGTGATCACTGCTGATAAAGACCGTATGGTTATTGGTCATGCATTGCCTAAAGCCCAAGGTGGTTTCAGTTTGAATGGAACCTACAAAGGATTTGATGCCGGTGTATTCTTTAACTGGGTGTATGGTAATGATGTGTATAACACCGGTAAGATATCTTTCAACATGTTGTACAGAACCACTTATGGTAACATGCTGAATACTATGAACTACAATGACCGTTATAAATATATAGATGCAAATGGAGAACTAGTAACAGATCTGGCTGCATTAGCGGAATTGAATAAAGATGCAAAAATCTGGACTCCATTTTCAATGGGTGGTGCTTCTCCTGTGATTCATTCATATGCAATCGAAGACGGTTCTTTCATTCGCCTGAACAATGCGACTGTTGGTTATTCTTTACCAAAGCGACTTATCTCAAGGGTTGGTTTGTCTAAACTCAGGGCATATGCAACAATATATAACGCGTTTTTGATCACTAAGTATAGTGGTTATGATCCGGAAGTGAGTGCAACAAGAAGTAGTTCATATTCCCAGTTGACGCCTGGTGTAGACTTTTCTGCTTATCCGAAGTCCCGAACATACACTTTTGGTTTAAACGTTACTTTCTAAGCAAGCATCATTAAACAAACAATTCAAAGATGAAACGAATCATATTTTTTAGTATCACCATAAGTTCCCTGCTTTTTGCTTCTTGCAAAAAGCACCTGGATACCACTTCTGAATCTGAGTTCACTACAGATTATGTATTTGGGAACGAAACAGATGCCAAGAAGGCTGTACTGAGTGTGTACGCTCTGTTTAACCAGGATGCATTTACATCGCGTGTTTCTAACAATTTTACAGGTAACACGGACATTGAAAACGGAGGTGTAGGAGCTTCTCCAGACAACTCCCGCCGTGATATCTGGTCGTTTGAGGCTACAGATGCCAATGGCGATTTGCGTACGGTTTGGAATAATGCTTATAAAGCAATCAACCTGGCTAATGAATGTATTGATGGCATAGATAAAAGTGCAATCAGGGAAAATAAAGAAATGAAGCAGTTGAAAGGCGAAGCCTTAACGCTGCGTGCCTTCTGGTATTACCTGTTGATGAACCATTGGGGAGATGTTCCTTTTAAAACAACCCCAACAAGAGCTGGTGATGACTTTTATCTTCCCAGGACTGGCAGGGATACTATCCTGACTGTCCTTATTGACGACCTGATCGCTATTGAACCTGAGATGATGTGGGCAGATCAATTGGATTTTGGTATCGAACGCATTAACAGGGAATTTGTAATTGGTATGATTGCCCGTCTTTCACTCATGCGCGGAGGTTACTGGTTGTATCCCGATATGCAAATGCGTAGAAAAGATGACTACCTCAAATACTATGAGATTGCCAATACATATGCTAAGAAATTAGTGACTTTGAAGCCACGTGAGTTGGGTGATTACGCAACAGTATTTATGAATGAAAATAAATACATCAAGCCTGTAAATTCTGATGTTTTATACGAAGTTGCTTTTCAGCCTGGCTTTGGAGATGTTGCCTGGTGTAATGGTGTAAGAGTTGACGGTAACAATGTTCCCGGAGGCCATCCTTATGGATCCGGGTCCAACTACCTGAGCTTCCCTGTTACTTATTATCACTCGTTTGATACATTGGATTTACGACTGGATGTAACCTGCTCTATTATCTATTATGATAAGTTATTAGTACAGCAGCCAACCGGTTACGGTTCCATTGCACCTGGCAAATGGAACAGGATGCTGGTGCCAACAGCCTTAGGTTCAGCTTCTGCTAAAGGTACAGGTATCAACTGGCCTATGATGCGTTATGCTGATGTGTTGCTGATGCTGGCCGAAACAGAAAATGAGCTAAATGGTCCCAATGCTACTGCACAAGATGCCTTAAAAAAAGTACGTCAACGTGCTTTCCCTCAATCTTTATGGGGTGAAAAGGTTGATAATTATATAGCTGCCAAATCCGGTAGCAAAGAATCCTTTTTCAATGCAATTGTAGACGAGCGTG
>CBKWHA010000152.1:0-13161 GCA_966674115.1 uncultured Chitinophagaceae bacterium | reverse complement strand
TTCATACTGATATTTTTAGATGCTTTTCTGTAAACGATTAATCCTTTTCGTGATCACTACCTGTACGCCTGCTGGCTCCACTGCGAGCTCCGCCTGATTTACCTGCATTTCTTTCCCGTTCTGTAGGATTATCACCTCCTTTACTTCTCTTGCTTGTTGGTGCTGCAGCATGTTCCGACCCCTTACTGCGGCTGATATTTTGTTTTTCCGGATTGCGACTGCTATTACCTGTATTGCGTGCCATTGTTTTGTTTTTGTGCAATACATAAAAATCTATGCCGGAAAGCGGGAAGTGAGGATGTGAGTTAAAAGTTCATAGTTACGAGTTATGGGTTATGGGGAAAATAGGCAATGGGCAATAACAAAGCAAAGCCTCATCGGTTTTTTCGACGAGGCTTTGCTTTTATTGAGTGGATGAGTTATCAGCTAGCTAAAATAGCTGAGCTGTGTATTAGGAGTTATTGTCAACAAAGTTTCGTACATGAGTTGAATGGTCAGCTCAATATCCTTACGGTGCAACATTTCAACAGTTGTATGCATGTAACGAAGCGGAATGGAAATCAACACAGAAGGACAACCGTCGTTGGCATAAGCAAATGAATCGGTATCTGTGCCTGTGCTGCGGGATACAGCTCTTAACTGCACTGGTATAGACTTTTGCTCAGCCACCCCCTGTACCAGGTGGAGTAATTTATTGTGAACTGCCGGGCCATAAGATAGAGAAGGTCCTTTTCCACAAGAGGTTTCGCCTTCAATATTCTTATTGATCATGGGCGTGGAGGTATCGTGCGTCACGTCTGTGATAATGGCTATATCAGGTTTGATTCGGCGCGCAATCATTTCTGCCCCACGTAATCCAATCTCTTCCTGCACGGCGTTCACTATATACAAGCTATAAGGAAGCTTCTTTTTGTTTGTCTTCAATTGCCTGGCCACTTCAGCAATCATAAAGCCGCCAATCCGGTTATCGAACGCCCGTCCAATAAAATAGTTATTAGCTAATTCATCAAATCCATCCTGATAAGTAATAACGTTACCTACATAAATACCCAAGTCTTCTATTTCTTTCTTTGATCTAGCACCACAGTCAAGAAAAAGATTTTCTACTTTAGGCGCCTGTTCTTTTTCAGGATTATTGATGCGTGTATGAATTGCCGGCCATCCGAATACAGCTTTCACAGGTCCTTTTCTTCCATGAATGATCACTCTTTGGCCGGGAGCTATCTGGTGATCCACGCCCCCATTGCGCTTTAAATAGATCAAGCCATCATTATTGATATAATTCACAAACCAACTGATCTCATCGGCATGGGCCTCAATGACAACTTTGAATGGCTGGCCCGGGTTGATAATACCTACCGCTGTTCCGTAAGGATCGGTCATTTCTTCGTCAACAAAAGGCCTGAGGTATTCAAGCCACATTTTTTGTCCTGATGCTTCAAAGCCTACAGGCGATGGGTTATCAATATATGCCCTTAAAAACTGCAGGGATTCCTTGGATAATAAAGGTGCCACTTCTTTTTCCTTAGTTTTTTTTACTGCTTTTGCCATAGTTCCATATTATTTGCCAAAAGTAATTAATAGAGATGAGTGATGAGTAATGAGTGATGAGTGAGTAAATCTACTTTAGGAAAGTTTGGTAAGGGGTAGTAGCAGGGCTGAAAGCATCATCAGGCCATCCAGGGTGAAATAGTAGAAATAGTCTGAAATGTTTTGCTTGGAAGGCTTGTATAATATGGCGACAAGGATTCCAGGGATAATTAGAGCGAGGACAAACTCAAAAGAAAGCCCCTGAAAACACATCATAATCCCTGTTATAAAAAAGGTAATCATTGATCCCCAGAATACAATATCGATGCCCTTTTCATCAAATTGAGTGATCATGCTCCTGATACCAGCCTTTCTGTCAGCTTCCCTATCCCGGTAATCAAATAATATACAAATAGGATAGATCAGGTAAAAGCGGTTCACTACAAATGTATAATGGCTGTTGGTCCAGTTGGGATCATATAATTCCAAAGGCAGGAATGCGGTTATGTGTGTCCATGCATAAGCCAGGAATATTGTTTTGGCAATGGCTATTCTTCTTAAAAACAAAGAAGGCCGGTAAGGCATTTTGGGTGCCGAGTATAAAAAAGTGATGAAAGCCGTTGCCACCAGCCATTGCCAATGCGTTCTTAATTGCCACACATAATAAACTGAACCTGTGAAGCCTACCAGGAACAAAATGAAGTGCAGCCATTTGTTGCGTATAGACCACATGGTTCTGTAAGACCCACCAAAGGCTGCTGGTGTCAAATACCAGTGAAAGTTGTAGCTGCAGAGAGTGCCGAAAAAAACAAAGAACAGGAAGTCGTAATGGACAGGTAAGTGAAAAACATAGAACGACTGCCATACCATGACGACGGCGCACAAGGTAATGTAGATGCTACTGAAAACAAAGAAGTCGAATATCTTAGTAAAAAGACGAATCAAAACACCCAGCCTTTGTTATAGTCCAGAGACTATCTAATAATGACAATTTTTTCTAAAACAGCAGGATCGCTTTGATTACCGGCTCTGTCCTCTACTACAAATTTAAAGCGTAACGTATCTGGCTCATTCATACCAGGGTTTCCTGGAATACCCGGATCTGCGGCAGAGATCAGGTAATTCTGATAAGTAAGCTCCAGCTCAATTTCTCCCCGGTCCTTGTCAGGGAATTCTGGAATGGCACGTTCTATAGTATCCCGGATGGTGGGAAGCACCCTTTGGTTGAGGCGCTCTTTATAAATAAAGAGTTTATTATCGACATCGCCTTCTTTATCTCTAAATTCAAGGCGCACATTCAAGGTTCCATTTACTGGTACTACTTCCGGGCTTGCAGATTTTATTTCTACCTGCGGTTTTGTCTGAAATTTATCCTTACTGCAGGCTATTAAAACAACTAAAATGGCTAGAATGCCAATTTTGAACTTCATTCTCAATATTTATGGAGTAAACAAATTTAATACATTGCGGTCATTTCCAATTTATGCATTTACCCGATCCTGGCATTTTTAAGCACCATCTTAACTTTTTGCAAAAAGCACTGGAACTTTTTCGCTTTCAATATGCTCACAATGTGATCTATAAACGTTTTGTAGATGCACTAAATTGTGACGCCACTAAAGTAAACGCAATCGATCAAATACCCTTCTTGCCCATTTCTTTTTTCAAGAAATTTGAGATCATAACTACCAACTTCAAACCTCAGGTCGTTTTTGAAAGCAGCGGCACTACCGGAATGGTGAACAGCAGGCACCTGGTGAAAGAGGTAAAGCTATATGAAGAAAGCTTTATGAAAGCATTTGAGCAGTTTTACGGACCGGTGGATGGTTATTGCATTTTAGGCTTATTGCCATCTTATCTCGAGCGCAGCTCTTCTTCGCTGGTATACATGGTACAACGCATGATTGAAGTAAGCAGGCATCCACTTAGTGGATTTTATCTATATAATTTTGAGGAACTATTCCGGACGTTGCAACAACTGCAGGCTAACGGGCAAAAAACGCTGCTGATCGGAGTCACTTATGCTTTACTTGACTTTTCTGAAGCTTTCCCTTTAGCTTTGAGCAACACCATCATCATGGAAACCGGCGGCATGAAGGGCAGGAAGAAGGAAATGCTCCGGACAGAAGTCCATGACCAGCTAAAAAAGGCATTCAACGTGACACAGATCCATTCGGAATATGGTATGACGGAACTATTGTCGCAGGCCTACTCATCCAGGGATGGCCTCTTTCAAACACCATCCTGGATGAAAGTTATACTCCGCGAGGAAGACGATCCACTGGCAATTATTACAACCACCCAAAAGCAGGTTTCAGGTGCAATCAACATCATTGACCTTGCGAATATTTATTCGTGTAGCTTTATTGCCACCGATGATATCGGCCGTCTTCATCCTGATGGTTCCTTTGAAGTTTTAGGCAGAATGGATAACAGCGACATCCGGGGCTGCAGTTTACTGGCCATATAAATATATATGAAAATCCTTATCGCTTCAGATAAATTTAAACATTCCTTAAGCACTTTTCAGGCAATACAAGCCATACGCAAAGGCTTGCAGCAGGCTTCTGATTCATTCCAAATGGTTGACCTGCCACTCGCTGATGGCGGGGATAATTTTGGTGAGGTCATAGCACATTATACAGGCGCTCAAAAACAAACAGTTGACGTATCGGATCCGCTGTTCCGATCAATAAAAGCATCTTATTATATAAGTGGCCAAACAGCTTTCATAGAAATGGCGAAGGCATCAGGCATTCAATTACTACAACCAGATGAATATAATTGTATGCTAACATCCACTTATGGTACAGGGCAAATGATCAGGCATGCTTTATCTCAGGGTGCCTATGAAATCATTCTAGGAATCGGAGGAAGTGCAACCAACGACTGCGGGATAGGCATGGCTGCAGCACTTGGTTACCGGTTTTTGAACAAAGCAGGAAAAGAGGTGAAGCCAACCGGTGGCAATATGATTCAAATTCATAAAGTGGTAAGACCAGACAAAATGATCCAGGAAGGTAAACGGATCGTTGTTGCTTCTGATGTAACCAATTTTCTCACAGGCCAGAAAGGAGCCGCAAGCATATACGGTCCTCAAAAGGGCGCTACCCCGGCAATGATTCAACAACTGGAGGAGGGAGCCATTCACCTGGCAGCTATTGTACAAAGAGATCTTGGCATTAATATGCTGGAAATTGAAGGAGGCGGAGCAGCTGGGGGATTGGGTGCAGGGTGCGTTGCTTTTTTAAAAGCAGTGCTAGTGAATGGAGCAGAATTGATTTTCTCTTATAGTCAGGCTGAAACAAAGATCAAGGAGGCAGATGTGGTGATTACCGGTGAAGGCAAAATTGACCAGCAATCGCTCCATGGTAAACTATTGTATAGCATTTCTGCCATATGTAAAAAACATCAAAAACCTTTGTTAGCCTTTAGTGGCATACTGGATGTAACGCCACAACAATTAGAAGAAGCTGGAGTTACAGCCGCGTTTTCTATTATCAACAAACCTATACCCCTTGAAGAATCTTATAGAAATGCTGCCATCCTCCTTGAACAAACGGCCTATAGTGTTGGTAAAATGATGAAAAGAATATGGTGTTTATGGTTTATTGTTTAATCAAGCTCCGTTTTCGAATAACCACAACTTCCCAATGGATTGCGTAAGATCGACCAGCTTGTTGAAAGTATCCGGTTTAGTTATAAAGCAGTTTGCTCCCAGGTCGTATGACGTCTGTCGGTCTTTATGTGAAGAAGAAGTTGTAAAAACGACAATTGGTATTTGCCTGAAATCTGAATGGGATTTTATATCCCGCAAAGCCTCTCTCCCGTCTTTACCAGGCATATTAAGATCCAACATGATCAAGGAAGGGAGTTCGCCACAGTTATCAAGATATTCCATCAATTTTTCTCCATTCTCAATGAAAACATAATCCGAATCTTTATAATTAGCCTGAAAAGCATCTCTAATTATTTCACGATCATCGGCATCATCATCTACTATCAGGACGGAATTAATTTTGCTCATGCTGGCAAAATTATAGTAAAAATTGCTCCTTGATCGGGGTGGCCGGTAGCGAAAATTATACCTTTGTGGTGTTCCACTATTTTTTTGCAAATTGCCAGGCCTATACCTGACCCTTCATATTCTGCACGGCCATGCAGCCGGTGGAATATCTGGAATATCTTGCCTGAATATTCATTCTCAAAACCAATTCCGTTATCCTCAAATTCAATTTTAAGATACTGACTGGCTGGGTGCAGGCTATAGTCACCCAATTCTTCGGGCTTTAAGTAGGTATGCCTGATTGTAATTCTAGGCTGAACATCTTCTCCTATGAACTTTAATGAATTGCTCAAGATGTTTTGGAATAGTTGCCTGAATTGAGGCGGTATGATGCTTGCTTCGGGTAGATCATCCGAAGTAACGATCGCATTTTTTTGTTCTATCTTATATTCAAGTGTTTGCAACGTTTCATCCAATATCAATTTCAGGCTATAATTCTGAAATGATTTGTTGCCGGAAATCATTGATATGGATAGAATATCGTTGATCATAGTTTGCATCCTTTGCGATGCATCCACTATCTTTTTAAGGAAGAGTTTTTCTTCCGGCTTAACATCTTCCTTTTGCATGGCCATTAAGCGGTCGCCAAATGTAGAAATCTTCCTTAACGGTTCTTTTAAATCATGGGACGCAACATAGGCAAATTCCTCCAGGCTTGAGTTGGATTGTTCCAGTTGCAATGATTTCTGTACAAGGTCCTTTTCCACTTCTTTCCGACGATTTATGTCCAAGGCTGCACCCAATAACTGTACAGGCTTCCCTCCTTTCCCGGTTTTAAATACCACTTCGCGCACCAGCATCCAACACCAGCTTCCTGACTTCTTTTTCATTCTACATTCAAACTGGATCATAGAACTATTATGCTGGAAAACCGTGGAGCTACCCTTTCGTTCCGGAAGTTGCTTAATATCCGCAGGATGGTAAAGTTGTGCAATAACATCACCTTTCATTTCTAAAGTTTCCTCTACCGTATATTCCAGAACGAAGTAAATTTCTTTATTTACATAAACAAAACTATCCTCTACTACATCATACAAATACAAGACCGTTGGGGATGCATCTGCAACCTGTTGGATAAAATGTTCCTGTTCTGCCAACTTTTGACCTGCTTCTACACTTTCTGAAATATCATATGATATGTTGATAAGGCTATCAACTTTTCCTTCACTATCTCTACTGAAAACGGTACCATAGGAATGAAGCCATAAGATCTGACCAGATCGATGCCGCACGCGGAAAGTGAATTCAACGGCCTTGCTTTCACCCGCTCCATGCAAGTTGGCTTCCTGCAAAGCCTGACTGCTTTTTTCCCTCATTTCCTCCAAGTCACCAGGATGAATGATCTTCCATAAAAAAGAAGCCCCTTTTTCTCTTAGTACTTCAACATCATAACCTAAAATGTTTTTAAAGCCTTTGTTTACAAACAAAATCTCTCCTGTTGTTATACTAAATACAATAATTACCGAAGGAGTTGCATCCGCAATTTTTTGAATGAAGTTTTGCTGTTCCTTTAATTGCTGCTCAACTTTCTTCTGTTGCGTAATGTCCTGTATGGTGCCTATCAACTTTTTGGGTGCGCCTGTATTATCCAGAATCATTTCTCCACGCAGGTGAATAGTTTTTATTTTATCGTGAACAACGATGCGGTATTGGTAATCAACATTTCCTCCTTTGAGAGAAGCTTCTTTCAATTTCTCGTCTACTGCTTTTGCATCCTCCGGATGCCGGAAGCTTCTGATTTCATCAAAGCCAATCTTTTGAACTCCAGGCTCCAATTCATATATCCGTCCAATCTCATTAGTAATCTCAACAGTTCTCGTACTATAATCATAAACAAAATGTCCCATATGACTCAATGCCTGCGCCAGTTCGTGCAATTTATTGCTGATACGTAATTGTTCCATTAGTTTTTCTTGTTCGGTCACATCCTGATCAGTCCCAATCATATAAGAGGGTCTACCTGCATCATCAGTAAACAAGTGTGAAACCGAATGAATAATTTTAGGTTCTCCTGCATCTGTAATAATCCTGAAGGTATAATTCCTGCTTTTCTCTTCATATTGTTTCTGAATTGATTTCTGCACCATTTCCCTGTCGTCAGGGTGCACCAATTTTAAAAATCGTTTTAAATTTACTTCTTCACTTTGTGGCTCCAGACCATATATCAAGTATAACTGATCTGTCCACTCAACTTTACCAGTTTCAATATTCCAACTCCAATTACCAAAATTATTCAACATTTCAGCCTGCCGGTATAGCGCTTCACTATGTTGCAGTTTTTGAAGGAGCAACTGAAAAGAAGTTACGTCCTGCACAGTACCTATAACTTGTTCAACTTCTCCTTGTTTGTTTAAAACCGGCTCGCCTCTTAAATGAAGTATCTTTTCTTCCTTACCAGGAAGAACGATCCGGTAATGTATATCAATGGCTTCTTTCTTTTCGATTACATTATTAACTATCTCATCTACCCGATTATTATCTGCGGGATGCCGCAATTTTCGGAAGTATTCATTATCAATCTTTTTAAAAGAAGGATCCAATCCATAAATACGGGCCAGCTCATCTGTAAATTCGGCCTTCTGCGTCTTTACATTATATACATAATGTCCCAGGTGGTTAAGGGCCTGGGCTTGCTCATGCATTTTATTGGTTTGCCGCAATTGTTGCTCACTACGGATCAATTCCTCGTTCGTTTTCTTTTGCTCATCAATATCTTGTAACACGCCGACCAATTCCACCACATCACCATTTACATTTCTTCTGAAAGGGGAAAGATAATTTCTCAGCCACACATAATTACCCTCTCTGTTTCTAACCCTGCTTTCAACGGTTACGATATCTCCATCTTTTGTATTCTTAACCAATTGTAATGCATTAAATGTAGTAGTCTGATCCTCCGGAAATATATGTTCTTTAAAAACATCTCCTTTCAGATTCAATTCATCCAGCGAGCCACCAAAAAAGTCTTCTCCTCTTTTATTGATATACGTAAAAGTGCTGGCATCCTGTTGAAAAACACAAATGATGGCAGGGGAAGTTTGGTTGACCTTTTCGATGAACGCTGTTTGCTCTTCCAACTTTTTGCGAAAGATTTTTGTATAAGTATGTGTAAAAGCTGTAGTAGCGTGGGCAAAAAAAAGACTGATCTCATCAATAAGTGCCAGTAATTGTTCTGTTTGCTTGCAATAAACAGGAATAAAGTGCAGAAAAAGCTTTTTGCGTAAATAGATTCCCCTAGTAATATCCTCTGGCGATACTTCAGTTCGATCTAACTGAGGTAATTGATTATTGACCCAACGATCAATAAAAGATTGTATTTGTTGGTTTGCCTTATTTTGTGCCAGGTAGGTAAGAAACTCGATTGAAGACTGTTCTAAGGTTTTAAATACTTCTACCTCTGTCAAATGCTTTAAATGCTTCATCAGTGGTACGTCTAATTCTTCAGACAGTTTTACCTGCATCTCTACATACTCAAGCAGCTTTTTGTCCAGTATAAACCGGGCAAAAGGAGGTAAATAAATAAGGTTTTCAAGTGATGGGCTCGTATAGTTCATGGTTGTTTCCCTTCCATTAGTTTTGTAACCGGAAATATCCGAAAATTATAGGAGTTTTAAACGTGTCGTGAATGGTCAATGTTGAATGGTCAATTTTCTTGCTACAGTATCAACTGGATTGAAAAATCTAATGCTTATCGTACCGTGGTTAAGCCCAATGCGTCGATTATATAAAAAATTTTTAATACTATCTGTATTTGTCATTTTTATTGTACCTCCTATCCATTTTAACTCCAACGATTCAAGATCATCCACAAAATTGTTTAAAGCCCTACTATTCCATTCACCAATGCCGCATGACATATTGATGACCTTATCGGGTACGGGAGCCAGATGAAACCTTACCTCCGGGTTGTTGCTTAAAAAAAGAGAACTGCTCTGGAGGCTGTCCTCTTTGATGATCCATATTACTTCCGCATCACCATTTGAGCTATTCTTTATATAGATCCGGCGCATGGGATCGCAGGACAACAACATTATCATTGCCAGAAAAAACAATATAATATTCATAAAGTTCTTACTCCTGTTCTCTCTTTGGCCCGGAATAGGGATCTTCTTCGTTAAAGCCTCTCCGGTCGCTGCCCAAACTCCAATAATTGTTCTCTTCATCTTCTTCACCAATCAGTTCGTTCTTATCGTCCAGTTCGCTGCCAGGAATATCCAGGTCTGTATTGAGGTCTTCGTTTGAAACGTTCTGCGGCCTTCCTATTTCATCATTTGTGGCGTTTAAAATTGCCAGGTCGTCTTCGTTTACGTCCGCTTCTGTGCCTTCCCGCATGTCCAACTCCTCATCATCAAGCGAGAATCCTGGTGTTAATGAATCCCCTGTCTTTTCATTATTGGTATTAGTTTCACTACGCTGGCTTACGCCTGTTTTGTTACGTGAGTTGGGAAGATTTTCTACATCCAAATCTTCCCGTACATAATCATTCCTCTGGTCCATTATATCCTCTCTAGCAGGGTAATGAGGATAACCTGGAAAATCCTCGGCTTTTGACGGATCATTTTCAGGAAATCTCGATGGATCCTGTCCCTTCTTACCTCTGGTTTTCATAATTCTGTTTTAAAACTATACACAAAATGTTGTGCCGTAATCCGATAAACCATAAACTCATCGTCTCATCGGGCCGAATTGCCTATTTTTGCGGCCATATAATCGTAAATCATAAACTTTTATGGCAGATATTTTCGAAAGGCTTATTAAAAATTATGGTCCTATCGGACAATACCGGGAGCGTGCCCATGGCTATTTTGCTTTTCCTAAACTTGAAGGTGAAATTGGCAGCCGAATGAATTTTAGAGGTAAAGAAGTAGTGGTTTGGAGCTTAAACAACTATCTGGGGCTTGCTAATCACCCGGAAGTGAGGAAGGCAGATGCAGCAGGGGCTAAAGAGTATGGCCTTGCCTACCCCATGGGAGCCCGCATGATGAGTGGAAACAGTAACTATCATGAACAACTTGAAGAAGAGCTGGCTCGGTTTGTAAGCAAGGAAGATGCTGCTCTGCTGAATTATGGTTACCAGGGTATGGTCAGCATCATTGATGTTCTTCTCGGACGTCACGATGTAGTGGTGTATGATGCTGAGTGTCATGCCTGTATCATTGATGGCTTACGTTTACATGCCGGACACAGGTATGTATTCAAACACAATGACATTGAAGATTTTGAAAAGCAAATGCTGAGAGCTTCAGCTTTGGTTGAAAAGCAAAAAGCCGGTGGTATCCTGGTAATCACAGAAGGTGTGTTTGGTATGGCCGGTGACCAGGGTAAGCTGAAAGAAATTGTGGCTTTAAAAGATAAATATGAATTCCGCCTGCTGGTGGATGATGCTCATGGTTTTGGTACACTAGGTAAAACAGGCGCCGGTGCCGGTGAAGCACAAGGTGTGCAAGATGGCATTGACTTGTACTTTTCTACTTTCGCTAAATCAATGGCTTCTATTGGTGCTTTTATAGCCGGAGACAGAACCATTATCGATTATATACGTTATAATATCCGCAGCCAGATCTTTGCAAAGAGCTTACCAATGGCTTTTGTAATTGGCAATCTGAAACGCCTGGAAATGTTGCGCTCTATGCCTGAACTGCGCCAGAAACTCTGGGATAATGCCCTTAAACTTCAAGCTGGCTTGAAAAAGCGTGGCTTTGACATTGGCAATACCGATACTATGGTAACGCCTGTATATATGAAGGGTGGTGTTGAAGAAGCAACTGCAATGGTTATGGATCTGAGGGAGAATTATGGAATTTTCTGCTCTATTGTGGTTTACCCGGTAATTCCGAAAGGACATATCATTTACCGTTTGATACCGACGGCTGCACATACTGATGCTGATATTGAACAAACGTTGAAAGCCTTCAGTGAGACAAAACAGAAACTTGATGCTGGTGCGTATAAGGTAGAAGCAATTCCGGATATGGCAGAAGCGAGATAAGACAGTCAATGGTGAATAGTGAATGGTCAATAAGTTTAAAAAACATAATTTATAAAGCACTGCTCTAGTAGCGGTGCTTTTTTATTCTTACATTAAATCTTAAGCTTCATCTTGACCACAATTGCATTAACAACAATAGCCGTTTTACTAAGAATACTTTCCAATCCGTTGGGAAACGTATTTCAAAAGCAACTAACCAGGAAAGGCAATCACCCCTTGGTTGTTAATTTTCTAACTTACCTGATCCTAAGTTTTGGATGCCTTTTCTTAGCGTTTGGTGTAAGATGGTCAGAATTACCTTTTCAATTTTGGATGTACTCCATTTTAGGGGGATTAGCAGGAGGTGTAGGTAATGGTTTTCTTGTGAAAGCGTTACAGCACGGTGATCTTTCCGTACTAGGACCGATCAATTCCTATAAATCAGTTGTCGGTATTATAGTGGGCATTTTCCTGCTCGGAGAAATGCCCAATATCTGGGGAATAGTGGGTATTGCATTGATTATATATGGAAGCTATTATGTTTTGGACACCACTGAAGACAGGTTTTCGTGGACACTTTTGAAAAGAAAAGAAATACAATACCGCATTTTGGCAATGGTATTAACTGCCATAGAAGCAGTATTTATTAAAAAAGTAATCCTTGCTTCTTCTACAGTTATAGCATTTATGAGCTGGTGCTGGTTTGGAGCGGCCGCTTCTTTTTTACTACTACTCTATTACAGTTCAAACATCAGCAATGGTAAAATGGGCTTATCGATTTCAAATGTGAAGCACTATTTATTTCTGGTTATTTCTATTGGAACCATGCAGTATACCACTAATTATGTATTAGACAATATGGAGGTTGGATATGCACTGTCATTGTTCCAATTATCAACTATTGTCAGCGTAGTACTGGGATATAAGATCTTTCAAGAAGAAGGTATTCTAAAAAAGCTATTGGGTTCTATCATCATGATAGCAGGTTCTGTGATTATTATTTTATTAAAAAACAAATAACCATGTGTTACAGCCACCCCGACTGCTTAAATCGCCAGTAAAGAAATATACAAACCAGAACTGTAAAACCAAGTACAAGCGGATAACCCAAGTGCCAGCTTAACTCGGGCATGAAGGCGAAGTTCATTCCATAAATACCAGCAACCATTGTGGGAACACCCAATATAGCCGCCCAGCCTGCAAACTTCTTGGAAACTTCGTTTTGTGAAATTGAAATAAATGAAAAATTCACCTCCAAAACACTGGTCAGCAATTCACGGGTACTATCCACCATTTCATTAATACGGATAGTGTGGTCATAAATATCGCGGAAGTAAGGCCGGGTTTCTTCAGGGATCAACTGTGTGTCGAAGCGCACGAGGCGATTGCAAATATCGATTACAGGAGAAATAGCACGTTTTACACCTAAAAGATCCCGCTTTAACTGATAGATATTAGAAATGGTTTCTCTGTTGGGTCGCCCATCAAATACATCATCCTCCAACTTTTCCAGTTCTTCACCCAATTCTGCAACAACTGGAAAGTACTGATCCACAATTGCATCCATTACAGCATAAAGTGCAAAGCTTGGGCCTTT
>CBKWHA010000151.1:0-13175 GCA_966674115.1 uncultured Chitinophagaceae bacterium | reverse complement strand
CTCGTTTAATAAGAACTAAATTTTTGCCAAAAAATTTAGTTTTAACCTAATGCCTTAACTCTAAACTTCCTGTACCTTCGCTGCTCGTAGATTTTTGAGACAAATACATGAAAAATAAAGACGTGCTAAACGGTAATGGAACCGTTACATCGGAAGAATATATAGAGGTTTTGGGCGCCCGTGAACATAATCTCAAAAACATAGACATCAGCATACCAAAGAATAAGCTGGTGGTGATTACCGGGATCAGTGGTAGCGGGAAATCGTCGCTGGCATTTGATACTATTTATGCCGAAGGACAGCGTCGTTATATGGAAACATTTGGTGCCTACGCCAGGCAATTTATGGGAGAGATGGAGCGCCCTGATGTGGACCAAATCACGGGCTTATCGCCGGTAATTTCCATTGAGCAAAAGACAACCAATAAAAATCCACGTTCTACTGTGGGCACTGTTACAGAGATCTATGATTTTCTGCGCCTCCTTTTTGCCCGTGCAAGCGAGGCTTACTCATATAATACCGGTAAGAAGATGGTGAAGTGGAGCGAGGATGAGATTGTAGATAATATATTTAAAAGGTTTGAAGGTTTAAAGATCACTTTACTGGCTCCCTTGGTAAGGGGCCGAAAGGGACATTACAGGGAGTTGTTTGAGGAAGTAAGGAAGAAGGGATTTTTGAAAGTAAGGGTGGACGGTGAAATCAAAGACCTGACTCCTAAGATGCAATTAGACCGTTACAAAATTCACGATATTGAACTGGTAGTGGACCGCCTGAAAGTAACAAAGGATCTGCGTACCCGTATTAGCCAGAGTGTACAACAGGCATTAAAACTCGGAAAGGATCTGATGTTCGTGGCGTTTGAAGGAGCTACGGCATCAAAATCCGGTGAGGCTGCTTACAGCCGCCAGTTGATGTGTGAGGACACCGGCATTTCATATGAAGAGCCTTCTCCCAATTCATTTTCTTTTAATTC
Source organism: uncultured Chitinophagaceae bacterium (assembly GCA_966674115.1). GTDB lineage: Bacteria > Bacteroidota > Bacteroidia > Chitinophagales > Chitinophagaceae > Flavisolibacter. The sequence continues at coordinate 12,202 of CBKWHA010000151.1, read as the reverse complement.
TCCTTACGGTGCTTGTCCTACTTGTAAAGGTTTGGGTCAGGTGTATTCAGTTGATATGAGTGCGATTATTCCTGATGATAGCCTAAGCATTAATGAGGGAGGAATTGCTCCTTTGGGGGGTGAGCGTGACGCCTATTTCTTTAAGCAAGTACAAACGTTAGCACGTAAGAACAAATTCAGCCTGGATAAACCAATTAATCAACTTTCCCAAAAAGCCCTGAACCTTGTTTTGTACGGAAAGGAAAATGGTTTGACGGGCGATGAGTTAAAGTTTGATGATGAACAGGACCTGACAAATTACAGTAATGAATTTGAAGGCGTTATTAACCAGGTGAAGCGCTGGTTTGCGACCAGTACCAGTGAAGCTATTCAACGGTGGGCTGAAGGTTTTATGCAATTAACTACCTGTAGCACCTGCAATGGCACGCGATTAAAAAAGGAAAGCCTGTGGTTTAAAGTTGATAAAAAGAACATTGCCGAATTAAGTGAGCTGGACTTGGTGGAATTGATGAAATGGTTTGACGGAATAGAAAAGAGGCTAAGCGAAAAGCAAAAAGTTATTGGTCGTGAAATTATTAAAGAAATCAGAGAACGTCTTCAGTTTTTGCTGGATGTTGGTCTGACATATCTCACGCTTTACCGTCCTACACGAACACTGAGTGGTGGCGAATCGCAACGTATCCGCCTGGCTACACAGATAGGCTCTCAACTCCAGGGGATTACATACATACTTGATGAGCCATCTATTGGCTTACATCAGCGCGACAACCAACGATTGATCGGGGCCTTGCAGAACTTAAGAAACATCGGAAACACGGTTTTAGTGGTGGAACATGATAAAGACATCATGCTGGCTGCAGATCATTTGGTGGACGTAGGCCCTAAGGCGGGTTGGCATGGAGGCAGGATCATGGCTCAGGGTACGCCGGAAGCAGTATTGCGTAGTAACACCATTACGGCATCTTATTTAAACGGTGAAAAGGAGATTGCCGTGCCAAAAGAAAGAAGAAAAGGCAATGGGAAATATATCGACCTGAAAGGTGTTGCTGGTCATAATCTGAAGAACGTTTCAGCGAAATTTCCTTTGGGCAGATTCATTGTTGTAACCGGCGTCAGCGGGAGTGGTAAATCAACTCTAATCACAGATACATTATATCCTATACTTTCACAACATGCATATGGCTCGAGGGTTTCTCCAATGCCATACAAATCAGTTTCCGGCCTCGAAAATGTTGATAAAGTAATAGAAATAGACCAATCACCTATTGGTCGCACACCGCGTAGCAATCCTGCTACGTATTGTGGGTTCTTTACAGAAATAAGGCAATTGTTTGCCTCTGTTCCTGAAGCAAAGATCCGCGGTTACAATGCTGGCCGTTTTTCTTTTAATGTTAAGAGTGGACGCTGTGATGTTTGTGAGGGAAGCGGCATGCGTACCATAGAAATGAACTTTCTGCCTGATGTGTATGTTCATTGCGAAAAATGCAATGGAAAGCGCTACAGCCGGGAAACACTTGAAATCCGTTATAAAGGCAAATCTATTTCTGATGTATTGGACCTTACTGTAGAAGACGCTGTTGAGTTTTTTCAAAGCATTCCCTATTTGTACCGAAAGATAAAAGTGTTGCAAGATGTTGGATTGGGTTATATCACACTCGGACAGTCAGCAGTAACGCTTAGTGGTGGTGAAGCTCAGCGGGTGAAACTTGCTACCGAACTGGCCAAGAAGGATACAGGTAAAACGTTTTATATTCTGGATGAACCAACTACGGGTCTACATTTTGAAGATATTCACCATTTGCTTGAAGTTTTGAATAAGCTGGTAGACAGGGGTAATACCGTGCTTGTGATAGAGCATAATATGGATGTAATAAAAGTAGCTGATCATATCATTGACCTGGGACCTGAAGGCGGAATTGGTGGTGGAAAGATCTTATATGAAGGCACACCGGAAGGTTTGCTGAAAGTAAAACAGAGTCATACGGCGAAGTACCTGAAAGAAGAATTACAAAGGTAGTTTGCAGGAATGTAAACTAAGTACTATAACTTAAAGAAGTCTCCGAATACAACCTGAATTAATGAAATGGTTGTTACCGAAGACTCTTGCTTAATGACAAGCCTGTTTAAATTCAGTTGACATCATTTAAAAGTTTTGTAATTTCAGAAAGTATTACTACTTGCTAATCCATTTTACTTCCTGATCTATCCCTACAAAGATTGCAATCTATACTCAATGGACTTTATTTTTTAACCTTAAATAAAAAGTCATGTTGATCATTGCACATCACCAGATCTACGATCCTGATCAATTTTGGGCAACTGCCAAGGAAGTTACTCCAACTCTGCCTTCTCATCTTAAACTTTATGCTGTTTATCCGTCGAAAGACTTGAAAACAAGTGTTTGCCTTTGGGAAGCATCCAGCCCTGATGAAGTACAAAGTTTTTTAGATAATATTCTTGGAGACGTTAGTAAGAACACCTGTTATGAAGTAAATGAAGAGGTTGCTATTGGATTGCCTCAAAAAACTAAAGAAGAAACTTTCTCCTGATCGTTGCTTTTTAACGGTTAATTTTTCCAACACACTTGGAATAAACATACTTTATGAATTTATTTGTTCTAGGTGTGTTGGCTTACGATCGATCAATTTACATGCAACTTATAGCTGCCAGTTACTTCACCCTTTCCCTTTTTATCCCATACCCGGAAGGATACCAGGAAGTAATCGTATAGTTTATCCAATCGGGAGATAGTAGCCGTCAGGGTTATATAACGTGCATCCTCAGTACTTATATAGGGCATATGTGAAAAAAGGTCTTTTTCATCCAGGAGGACCTGTCCATCACTGGTTTCAATTTTTTCAGAAGCACCAATATAAACATTACCATCTTCTGTTTTCCATCCTCCATCAATAATCAGTCTTAATTTGACAGGGCGTCCAACATTGGTTACATTATCCTGAGCCACAAGCGACCCATCCTCGTACAATAAAAATGCCTGGCTAACATTAAGGCCGGAGGTTTGCAGTTTTATATCGTTTCGTATCTTGACACCAGATTGTCGTGTACTAGTTTCAGTTGCCATTTTATTTTCTTCGCCTGTTTGGTTGCTTTCATTATTTGCAGAATTAGTGCAGGATGACAATAAAATATAGATTAGTGCAGAGAAAACCAGAAGTTTTTTCATTTGTAGCAAGTTTTAGTTTTGAATGGATTAATAAATAAAGTAGTTGCGGAACAGGATGGAAGTAAAGATGGCTGACAAAGCGAAAAACAGAACGAGTTGTACCAATAAGATAACTACAACATAACCTACTCTTTTTTCATCGGGTGTATTTTTAAGTGGCCCGACACCCAAATACATTAAGTAGATCATATAGCCAAAGCCTGCAATCACAGCAAGAAAGTTCAATATCGGAATGATACCAAGGATGCTGGCAATAGCATTGGGCGTGTATGAATATCCAACTAACTGTGCAGATCGATCCAGGTTTTTTTCTGAGGAAAAAGAAGGTGCCAAGGCATCTGTAATGTAGGTACCTATATAAAATCCAATGATAGCCATAACTATTGCGGCTAATGCATTGGCAAGGCCAAGGCCTATAGAGTGCCAGATTAGCCCTGAAAGGAGTGCCGATACAGCAGGAATCAGTGATAACGGGAGTACATAAGTGGTAAGCATTGCTTGTACAGATGCATTCTCCGATTTAATAGCAAGCCATTCAACTTTTGGAGTGATTAAAAGGTTCTTTACTCTGTCTACCAGGTTCATGTGGTTGAGGGTTTATTGGTTTTTAAGCTTTGAAGGCTTAATTAATTTAAAGGGGCAAGATTAAGAGTACAGTAGTTCTTTTCAGAGGTGGATTACATTGCGTGGAAAAAGAAAAAGGAGATTGTAAATAGTAGGGAACGGGAGCTCCTTATCTTCTTAGATCCAAATTTAATTCCTTTTACTCAAGAATACTAATAAGAGGGCAAAAAAAGGAGAGGGTAGGATGAAACAGTTCTGAGGGTTTTTTAGACGCCAATAAGTGGGGCAGAGGTGCTTAAATAAAGTTTTGTTGAAAAAAAATAGGGAACGGATTAGGTTACTCAACCAATTAAATAAAAAATAAACTTTATCCAGTTCTCTGCCGCTTATTGGTAATATTTTATTGAATAGTGATCTTTCCTCGCTCTATACTTTCGTCTTTATAGAACAGGTCGTATAGATAGATACCTTTTTTAAGAGTTTTAATTGTTTTCTTTTCTTTTGGGTCTAAAATGGTTTGGTGGATCAGTGTACCTTCCAAGTCGAAAATAAAGAACTCTAATGACTGGTTACCCTGGGCGTTCGTAAACATGATTCCCTCATTGGATATACTTGAATACAGACGCGCGCTCGGTTTTTTTGCATGCAATAGTTCAATATTCACGGTATCTGCATAAGCATGCAATCTTTCAATCGTAACAGGGTTTTCGATTCGATTGGCTATACTACTCATGCCAGCACCTGTAAACAATAGAAACAAGATGTAGTATAGTAAGTTAGTTTTCATTTTATGGTTGCTTTAGGTTTTCAATGACGTGACAATGCATTAATAAAATACAGGACAGCGTAATTGCCGGGCTGCTCTGCCGCTAGGTGAATTTTTATCAGGCATGCGCCAACCTAAACGCAATATGGATGAAAAGTAAGCATCGTTCTCTCTAGGATCACCACGCTGCTCATTCAATGCAGGACCTGACGGCCTGCTCAATGGACCTGCAATGTTTTCTCGGAAATATAATTGCTTTGCCATCTGCGCATTTTCCGGTGTCAGGTATTTATCAAACAGATTGGCATCGATATACACTTTGCTTACATCGTCAATATAATCGGTTGATGTAACGCGGTGTAAAATTTCAAATCCAACAAATTTATTATCACTGAAAAAGTACTTAAAGCCAACACCCATCGGAACTTCAAAAGCAGTTAGGCTGTAAGGTTTGTGGTTGGGATATTCATCCATTCCTTGTCCTTCAATACGCAGAGGTTTCAGCTCTACCCAGCGTCTTGTACCATTTGGACTAATGTATTCTCCTTTAGGATTAAACTTGAAAGCACCAATACCAATTAAACCATAGGGGCGAAATTTACCTTGCAAACCACTAAAGCTCTCCAGGAATACAGTTGGATAAAATTCTGCAGCCAGGAAAACTTCGGTTAGGGGTGAACGAAATTGTAGGTTACGTTTTTTTCTAAACATCTCGTGGCCTCCTTTAGCTTTTATAAGACTATCATAACCTTCCAATACGCCAACATTAGCTGCAAGCCGGAAGCCAAGCCATTCTGTAGGGTATAAATTTATATAAGCACCTTTTGAAATATTGGTAACAGAGAAGTTGAGATCTTTAAGAAATGTCTTTCCTTTACCTTGGGTACCACCAAGATCACCCAAAAAGATCAATGGACCAATGCCTATACCAAACTCAAGTTTACCATTACCTGTAGTTATGGATTGTGAATAAGACTTTTGTGAGGAGAGTAGTAAAGCAACAATCAGGATGATACAAATACAACCTGGTAATGATCTCTTCATAGCAGTTGGATTATGTTTTCGAAGGGCTTTTGAATAATGATATAAAATTATAAGTAATGTTCGTAAGTCGCAAATGACAGTATCACTATTTTTGGTATCTAAGTGTATGTGCTTACGTTATTGTAGTTTAAAATACTTTCAACTTGCGGTGCCTATATAATTTCTTTATTAGTTTCTTTGCCGGCATTATGGTAATTATTAAAGCAGTTGAATTGTCTGTTAAGCTGGGCTCCAGGTGTGTCATCCCTCCTGTATCGTTTGAGATCAACCAGCATGAGCATTGGGCTGTTGTTGGTTATTCCGGCAGTGGGAAAACTACACTTTTACATACATTGGCCGGCATGCAGTTTCATTCCGGGCATCTTGATATTGAGCCGGGTATGAAGGTAATCATGGTAGAACAGCAACACAGGTTTAAGAACCTTTCAAATACATCCAACTTTTATTACCAGCAGCGATTTAATTCTTTTGATTCAGAAGATACTGTAACTGTAGAAGCTTACTTGCAGCCTTATTTACCCATTCAGGATCAAGAGGTTATGAAACTCCTGGATGTGCTAGGTGTTAATGATATCAGGCACCGTAAGTTGATACAGCTTTCCAATGGTGAAAATAAACGCCTGCAACTTGCAAAAGCAGTTTTGCAACAACCAGATATACTTTTATTAGACAATCCATTTACCGGGCTTGATGTGGTTGCCAGGGAAAAGTTGGAACAGCTTTTACATACCATCGCCCGATATGGGATTCATATTATAATCGTTACTGCTCAAAATCTTGTGCCTTCATTTATAACCCATGTGCTGAAGTTGAATGAAGAGGATAAGGCAACTGTTTATACCGCAAAGGAATACCAGCCGGTATTGGATCAGGAAAAACAATCATTGAAAACAGATGCCCAATTGTTGCAGAAACTTACTGCTACCGGAAAGGTACACGAGTTTAAAAATGCAGTACATATGCACAATGTACAAGTGCGTTATGGTGCGAAAGAGGTGTTAAAGAATGTTTCATGGCAGGTAAAGGAGGGTGAACGCTGGGCTGTATCAGGACACAATGGAGCTGGTAAGTCAACCTTGCTGAGTTTGATCAACGGTGATAACCCACAGGCTTATGCTAACGAAATCTATTTGTTTGATAAAAGGAGAGGTAGTGGGGAAACCATATGGGATATCAAACGGAAAATCGGTTATGTGTCACCAGAACTGCACCTGTATTTTCCTCCTTCTATTTCAGTTTTTAAAGCAGTTGCATCAGGATTGTTTGATACTATGGGTTTATTCAGGCAATTAAACGGGGAGCAGATAAAAAGGGTATCAGACTGGGTCAGGCTGTTTGGGTTGCAACACATATGTAACCGTTTATTGAGCCATGTTTCGACAGGAGAACAGCGACTGACATTGCTGGCTAGGGCATTAGTAAAAAATCCTGCCCTGCTGATCCTGGATGAACCTTCGCAAGGTTTGGATACGGTCCAGACAGCAGCTTTTAAAGATATGGTGGAGCTGATTTGCACCCATACAAATAAGACTCTGATCTATGTTTCTCATTTCCAGGAAGAAATTCCTACCTGTGTAGACAGGTTTATCCGGTTGAAGGAAGGAGAGATCGTTGAAAGGAAATAGGCAGTTGACAATATGAATAGGGCAAAGAGGTATAATTATATTAATATCCGTATTTGTCCTTCCAGAGGCTTCTTAAGAACTTTCGTAGTTCTTCTTCCCTTGGGTTTTTACCCGGATCATAAAAGACAGTACCTGCTATTTCGTCGGGTAAGAATTCCTGCTCTGTAAAGTTGCCCGTATAGTCGTGGGCATACTTGTAATTTTTGCCATAGCCCAAATTCTTCATCAGCCCTGTGGGAGCATTCCTGATGTGCAATGGAACAGGTAGATCGCCTTCTTTGCGTACAAGGTCCAAAGCTTCCTCAATGGCCATATACGAAGCATTGCTTTTGTGGGAGGAAGCGAGGTAGGTAGCGCATTGTGCGAGGATGATCCTGGATTCGGGATAACCTATCTTGTTTACTGCTTCAAATGTTGCATTAGCCAGGACCAGAGCAGTGGGGTTGGCGTTCCCAATGTCTTCTGCAGCAAAGATCACCATGCGACGGGCAATGAACTTAACATCCTCTCCTCCTTCTATCATGCGTGCCAACCAATAAATAGCCCCATTGGGATCGCTGCCCCGCATTGATTTGATAAAAGCAGAGATGATGTCATAATGCTGTTCACCACTTTTGTCATAGAGGGCAATACGCTGCTGGGCAATGTCCATAACAAGGTTGTTGGTGATGGCAATTGAAGGGGATTGTGTGCCAGCACTTTGCACCACCAGTTCCAGCAGGTTTAACAGCTTCCTGGCATCGCCGCCTGAAAGATTGATCAGGGCTTCGGTTTCCTCCAATTGGATGTTTTTCTGCTGCAGCCATTCGTCTTTCTGAAGTGCCTGCTGCAAAAGGGTATTCATATCTTCGGTGGTCAACGGCTTGAGCACATATACCTGGCAGCGGCTGAGTAAGGCGCTGTTCACTTCGAAAGAAGGATTTTCTGTAGTTGCACCAATCAGCCTGATCACGCCTTTCTCTACAGCGTTCAGCAAAGCATCCTGCTGACCTTTATTGAAGCGATGGATCTCGTCAATAAATAAGATGGCACCCTTAATCTTTTGAGCATGCTGAATCACTTCCCGGACTTCCTTAACGCCGGCACTTATGGCGCTTAGTGTAAAGAAGGGAACGTGCAGTGTATTTGCAATCACGTGGGCAATGGTGGTTTTTCCTGTCCCGGGAGGTCCCCAAAGGATCATGGAGGGTATTTTACCGCTGTTAATAGCTGTGCGTAGAATGCTATTATCACCAGTAAGGTGCTCCTGACCAATTAGCTCGTCCAGGGTAGTAGGGCGCAGGCGTTCTGCTAAGGGCGTTGTTGCGTTCACAACGGAAAAGTAAGAAAAGTTTATAGTTTATAGTTTATTGTTGCTGTTGGGCAAATGTTGTGAAATCAGGAGGAGGAATTTCGGATGGGTGAAGTGTTCGCATTTCTACATTATTCAGATCTTCGAAGGTGTGGCCATCTTCGTAGCCAATAGAGACGTACACAGATAGTTTTTGCTGTGCAGGTCCTTTGAAGGTTCCCTTTACCGGCGAGCAATCAATAAAATTGCGGCCTACAGCAAGTTTAACGTGGCGGTTGGTGACCCAAACATTATTGGTGGGATCAATGCCAGCCCATCCATAATTAGGAATCCAAGCTTCGACCCAGGCGTGTGTAGCTCCTTCTCCCCGCATGCCATTTTTGTTGGGGCAAATGTAGCCACTTACATACCGGCTGGGAATTTTCATAGTCCGCAAAATTTGAAGCATCAGGTGGGCGAAGTCCTGACATACTCCTGACTGGTGCTGCAAAATTTCATCAACTGTAGTTTCTATTGTTGTAATACCCTTTTTGTATTTAAAATACTTATAAATGTATTCACAACATCCCTCAACAATGGCTGCAACACTTTTGTCGGGTGCATTGATGCTCTGAATAATTTTTTCAATTTCACCCTGTGCTTCAATCCTGTTGGGGGTGGATAACTCGAGCATGTTTAAATGGCTGTCGACTTCTTTTTCCAGGTCATCAAAACCTGAATGAAAATCAATAGACAGTTGGGAAGGAGAAGTTGTACGAATCAACAGCCTGCTTTCTATAACCAGCTCGTTATGTGGAGGCATGAGATTGAAGGAACCTGATTTATTACCCCAGTAGTCTGTAAATGTTTGTACAGCAGGGGCACCCGTAATGAGCACATCATGTTGTAAGATTTCCTGTTCCCGGCATTGATATGGAAAAATTTTTATTTCGTTAATGCTTTCTTTTACTTGTCTGTCGTATACGTATTTGGTAATGTGCTGAATCTTAAAAATCGCCATGCCTGTTACTTATGAATAAGAGAAAAAATGTTGCCCCAACAAGGTATTAAACTGCTGCAGTTCATTGGTTAAATCATCTAAAAACTGCATAAGCCTTTCCTCGTTCAGAAGGTTCAAATCTATGTAATTTACTTTGCTGTAAGTTCTTCCGAAACAGCGCCGGAGATTTGCTGCCTCCTTATCTTCCTTATCTGTAACACGATCAAGGAAATTTGAAACATGTGAAAGCGCATATATAATAGACCGGGAAAAGCATTCATTAAGCACTAACTGGTGCATTACATTATACGCATGATTGGCATTCTTGTATGTTTTCAGATGAATTTCATAGCCTGATAATGAGAACAACAGATAACGCCAGAACAGGATGTCGTTTGTTTCTAATTCATTTTGATGTAATAGCTGTAATTGCTTTTGCAGGAATGAAATGGTTTGCAAGCTACGTTCAAGGTACTTGCCCAAATTCATAAAATCCCAGCCAGTTCCCCTTGGCATTGTTATATGCATGAGGCCGGTATAAGTGACACAATGCTTGGTAAACCAATCCATAACTTCCATTGCGTCGTTGGCATTGAGCCGGGAGAGGAGGATGGGCTGATTGATGAGGTGAAACATTTGATTGATTTCTCCCCATGTTTCTTTTGAAATATGATCCTGAACACCGCGAGCGTTTTCGCGGGCACGGCTTACGATTACTTTTAAGGAATTGTGGTTAGACGTATCGATCAATAATTTTTTAAGTGCGCCTTCGGTGTCATTTGCGAGGGTTTCTATTTCATTAGGGCTGGTTGTTGCGAAGACCTCCAAAACAGGTTTCCAGCTTCTGTATCCAGTTATGTCTTTATCAAGTGAATAAATATAATGGGTAGAGGTTAGGCGCAATAAACCGTCGGCACGTTCCATATACCGGCTTAGCCAAAATAAAGAATCTGCTATCCTGCTTAGCATATTTTAGGTGGAGTTTTAAAAGTGAAATAAAAAACATTATTAGTCGATGATCCATGTATCCTTACTGCCGCCACCCTGGGAGGAGTTTACTATTAGGGAACCCTCTTTTAGTGCTACGCGTGTAAGCCCGCCAGGTACTATTTGAACGCCATCGGGCCCACATAAAGCATATGGTCGCAGGTCTACATGGCGTGGCTGGAACTTTCCGTCTATAAAGCAAGGAACAGTTGATAGCTTGATAATGGGTTGTGCAATGAAGCTGCGTGGGGTATCTTCAATTTCGTTTTTGGCTTTTAACCAATCCGTTTCACTTATTTTATTGCCCATGATCATACCATAGCCACCAGATTGGTCGGTACGCTTGATCACCATCCTGTGGATATTGTCAAACACGTACTTTCTTACTTCCGGGTCGTTTAACTGGTAAGTGGGAACGTTGGGAAGTATAGGCTCCTCGTTGAGGTAATAGCGGATCATATCGGGTACATAGGCATAAACGGCTTTGTCGTCTGCAACGCCATTGCCTACTGCGTTCACAATAGCGACATTACCATTACGATATGCACTCAAAAGCCCAGGAACCCCCAGTATGCTGTCTGATTTAAAAATCAGCGGATCCAAAAATTCGTCGTCAATTCTACGGTAGATGACATGCACCTGGCTTAGTCCCTTGGTTGTTTTCATATACACCTTATGCTGGTCTACAACAAGATCCCTGCCTTCTACCAGCATTATCCCCATTTGCCTGGCTAAGAAAGTATGTTCATAGTATGCTGAGTTGTAGATGCCAGGTGTTAATAAAGCAATTTTGGGATTAGAAACCTGGGATGGTGCCAGGGATAGCAAAATTTGGTGCAGCAATAAAGGATATTCATTTACCCTGCGCACGTGGTTGGTTGCGAACAGGTCGGGAAAAATACGTTTAGTGATCTGACGGTTTTCGAGCATATATGATACTCCTGAAGGGGTGCGTAGGTTATCTTCCAAAACATAGAATTCGCCGTCATCACCTCTTATCAAGTCGATGCCGGAGATGTGGACATAAATATCGTGTGGCACCTTGATGCCATATACTTCACGTGTGTAATATGGACAGGAGGCAATAAGCTGAGCGGGGATGATTTTATCATTCAGGATTTGCTGGTCTGAATAAATATCTTTTAAAAATAGGTTTAAAGCCTTCAAACGTTGCTTTATGCCTTTTTCTATTTTGTTCCATTCCGTTCCGGTAATGATACGGGGGATAATATCAAAAGGGAAAATGCGTTCAATACCGGTACTTTCACTATACACAGTAAATGTGATACCTTGGTTCATGAATAACTCACCAGCCAATTTTTCTTTTTGCTGAAGGGCAGCAATATCTAATAGTTGTAAATTATTAAATATGTTGTTGTAATGGCTCCTGATCTGGTCTTTGTCGCGCATCTCATCCCAAATTCCTGATGGTATATTGTAATTGTGAAGCAACGTTTCAATGGTCATAGGCAGAAGGTTTAGGTTTTGGAATAGTATAGTAATTTGATCTAAATTAATGATTTTTATGCGTGCAGTGCCTAAGATATGATTATTTATTGATGGCTGTCATAGTTATATGTTTTTTATATATGAAGGCAAGGAGAGTAGAAGGTTATAAAAGCACAGAACCCACAAGTTAAGTGCTTTGTTTAACTGTGGGCTCTGAGGTTATAAAATAATAAAGTAATGCGGTGTAAAGTAATGATGTTGTATCCGGGTCTGTTAATTCAGGTTTTTCTCCAGGAAAGCTAAAATCCTGTCG
>CBKWHA010000150.1:0-13201 GCA_966674115.1 uncultured Chitinophagaceae bacterium | reverse complement strand
CCGGCTTTTACTAAAAAGGAATCTGCATGACCATGATAGCAACCTTCAAACTTGATGATCTTGTTCCTACCCGTAAAACCCCTGGCAAGACGGATGGCACTCATACAGGCTTCAGTACCACTGCTTACCATGCGTACCAGGTCTACGTTGGGCGCCATGCTTTTAACCAGTTCTGCCATTTCAATTTCCAGCTCAGTTGGAGCACCAAAAGATGTAGAGTATTGAACTTTTTCCTTAATGGCTTTTATTACCGGTTCATGGGCATGACCCAGGATCATGGGACCCCAGGAGTTGATATAATCAATATAGCGGTTGCCGTCTTCATCATACAAATAAGCCCCTTTGGCTCTTTGTATGAAAATGGGCGTGCCGCCTACGCTTTTAAATGCTCTTACCGGCGAATTCACACCACCCGGTATGCTTTTCTGTGCCCTCTCAAATAATTCCTGGCTTTTTGAAATATTCATAAATCAGTTGGGTTTAGTATTCTATCCAATTAAGCGAACGGCATCTTTCGCAAAATACGTGGCAATCAAATCAGCACCTGCTCTTTTAATAGAGGTCAAGCTTTCCAGAATTGCCTTCTCTTCATTCAGCCATCCCATCTTAGCCGCAGCCTTGATCATGGCATATTCACCGCTAACGTGATAAGCACTCACAGGCACGGGCACTGCATTTTTTACTTCGCGAATGATGTCCAGGTATGCCATAGCCGGTTTTACCATTACAATATCCGCGCCTTCTTCTACATCCATTTGTGTTTCTTTAATGGCTTCAATGCGGTTGGCAAAATCCATTTGATAGGTTTTCTTATCGCCAAAACCGGGCGCTGAGTCCAGCGCATCACGGAACGGGCCATAAAAGCAGGAGGCATATTTGGCACTATAGGACATAATACCTGTTTTGATAAAACCATGCTGCTCCAGTGCATTACGGATCGCAGAGATGCGGCCATCCATCATATCGCTGGGGGCAACCAGGTCCGCACCAGCCTGGGCATGGCTGACACTCATTTGTGCCAGTACTTCTACAGTAGGATCGTTTACGACCTCGCCATTTTCCACAATGCCATCATGGCCATAAGAAGAGTAAGGATCTAAAGCCACATCGGTCATCACGATCATTTCGGGAACAGCATCCTTAATGGCTTTGATGCTGCGCTGCATGAGTCCATTGGGATTTAGCGCTTCAGAGCCTGTATTGTCTTTTCGATCATCTCTACATTTGATAAACAACAACACACTTTTGATACCCATGCTCCAGAGTTCTTTTACGTCCTTCACGGTCAGGTCCAGCGAGCGGCGAAAGTAATTAGGCATGGAAGCAATTTCCGTAGTGATGTTTTCACCTTCATCAATAAATAATGGAGCAATAAAATCGTTCGGGGTTAAGGTAGTTTCTGCTACCAGACTTCTGATAGCTGGATTTGTTCTAAGTATTCTATTTCTTCTTTGTAAATACATTAGTTATTTCTGATTTTGAGATATTGTGATTTAGGAATTTTTGTTGTTTGTATAGGCTTTATTCCTTTTTGCAGTTATATCTGCTGCATTAAAAATGCTAACGAGTTCATTAGCCTCTTTAATTAGGCTATCAATATTATCTGCTCTTACAAAACCTGCTTTTTTTGAAACTTCAAGCCAATAAAGTGATTCATCTGCCTCTTCTAAGACTACTTCAATCTTATAGATGAAATCAGCTCTTGATTTTCCTCTGCATGCAGCTCGGTAATTGGCTCCTACTGAACCTGCTGACCTTATCAGTTGCTTTGCAGTTTCATAACCTGCTGCGTTCTTTGGAAAATGTTCACAAAGTTTAATTATTTCAATGTGAAATGTCATTGTTCTTGTTTGCAGTTCATACTTATCCATAAGGTTGATTTAAAAAGATAAGTTACAATTCAAGAAAAAGACTTCACAACCTTAGAAAGAATTTTTTTCTAATTTTAAGGGATGTACTCTTAAATCTCAAAATTCCGAAATCCCCAAATCGGCAATCTCATACCCATTCCCTCGGTTGCAAACACACCTGCAGCAATTTATCTTCTTCACTTCCAGCTTCGGGCTGGTAATTATAATACCATCGTGCTGTCATAGGAAGGCTCATTAAAATACTCTCAATGCGGCCATTGGTTTTCAGGCCAAACAAAGTGCCCCGGTCGTGGATCAGGTTAAACTCTACATAGCGGCCCCGTCTGATTTCCTGCCATTCTTTTTGCTTTGTGCCGTATGGGATGTCCTTTCTCTTTTCTACGATTGGAATATAAGCTGGTATAAAAGCATTGCCGTTTGCCTGCTGAAATTGAAACAGTCTTTCGGCGTCAGCATCATTTTCCGGGCGCAGGTAGTCATAAAATACACCACCAATGCCACGTCTTTCATTATTCCGGTGCTTGTTTACAAAGTATTCATCGCACTGTTTTTTGTATTTAGGATAGAGCTCTGCTCCAAATGGGTCCAGTGCATTCTTTAAGGTTGAATGAAAATGAACAGCATCTTCTTCGCATAAATAATAAGGAGTCAAATCAGAGCCACCGCCAAACCAGCTATCTATTTTGTTGTTATTCGTATCGTATAATTCAAAATACCGCCAGTTAGCATGAACTGTAGGAACAAAGGGATTAACGGGATGAATCACCAGCGACAAACCACAGGCAAAAAAATGACTGTCGGGCACTTTGAATGCCTGTTGCATGGCCTCCGGCAGTTTGCCAAAGACAGCAGATGTATTCACGCCTCCTTTTTCAAATACGTTACCATTGGTGATAATGCGGGTAATGCCTCCGCCGCCTTCTTCACGCGTCCATTTATCTTCTTCAAAATGGGCCTTCCCATCAACCGCTTCCAGTGCCTTACAAATGTTGTTTTGCAATTGCAGAATGTATTGATGGAAACGGTCTTTCAGTAAAAGCTTTTCTGTTGAAACCATAATCAATTATTGTTGGAGAAACTCCTGTAAACAAACCCTTAAGCCAATACCTCGCCATATTCCTTTACGGCTTCCACAAATGCTTTGGCATGATCAACCGGAACATTGGGTGTAATACCATGACCTAAGTTGGCAATGTAAGCTTGTGTGCCAAAACCATCGATCATTTCTTTTACGGCTCTTTTGATGACAGGTATTGGCGCCAATAGTTTGGCTGGATCAAAATTTCCCTGTAGAGTGATCCTGCCACCTGTCAGTTCCCTGGCCATCCGGGGTGTTACAGACCAGTCCAGGCCAATGCCTGATGCGCTGCTTTGGCTTAGGTCTTTCAGAGCATACCAGCTTCCTTTCGGGAATAAAATAACCGGAGCATGGTCTTTGACAGCATCAGCAATTTGCATCAGGTAGGGCTGTGCAAATGTTTTAAAATCTTCAGGGCTTAATGAACCAGCCCAGCTGTCAAACACCTGCACGGTATCGGCGCCTGCTTTTACTTGTGCTTGTAAATAGCTGATGGTGGCGTCAGTAATTTTTTGAAGCAGTTGGTGTGCCAGTTCAGGTTCGGTAAACGCAAATTGTTTGGCTTTTTCCCAGGTTTTGCTGCCTTTGCCCTCGATCATATAACACAGGATCGTCCAGGGAGCGCCGGCAAAACCAATTAAGGGCACACGGCCGTTCAATTCTCTTTTGGTAATCGAAAGGGCATCCATCACATAGTGTAAACGTTCTGCAGCACCTTCAACCTGCAAGGCATCAATATCTTTTTGAGTTTTGATTGTTTTGGGCAATACAGGTCCTTTGCCTTCTTCCAGCAACACTTCTACACCTAAGGCCTGCGGAATCACCAATATGTCCGAAAAAATAATAGCTGCATCAACACCTACCTGGTCTACAGGCTGAAGAGTGATCTCTGTAGCCAATTCAGGGGTTTGTACGCGGGTAAAAAAGTCATACTGGTTTCTCAGTTTTATATAATCAGGTAAGTATCGGCCGGCCTGACGCATCATCCATACAGGCGGGCGTTCTACTTTTTCTTTTCTAAGCGCACGTAACAGCAGGTCATTTTTCAAATTGCTCATTCTTCATTTTTTTTTATGACCTGAAAGAGTGTTGAGATCTTAAAGGCCTTTGATGGTATTAAATATTGTAATTTCTAAAACCGGAAATAAGCCAGCATTTTTCTGACCAATTCTTCTTTGCCAGGCGTATCAGCAGAAATAATACTATGGCAGCCCTTTGCCCTTAGAGCTGATGCAGTCGTGCTGCCAATGGCGAAAGCAATACCACAGGATACTGGTTCATTAAATGAAAAAAAACTGTTGACAGCACTAGGACTAAAAAATAAAACTCCATCGTATTTTTTAGTAACAGGTTTTGCCAATTCAATAGTACGGTAGACGATCAATTCTTGTACATGGATCCCATGGCCCTTTAATTTCAAGGGCAACTCATCTATTCTTTGTTCACCGCAGAAGAAGACAACCTCCTTTTCTCCATTGGTAATGATCACATCCGCAAGCGAGGATGCATTTTCTGCTGTTCCCGCGATTTTATCAGCACCCCATAGGTTTTCCACCAACTGGCGGGTAGAATTACCGATGCAGTATATTTCCCAGCCTACTTCAGTGCCGGTAAACTCTTTAATAGCCTCAATGGCATTCATGCTGGTAAAAACAGCGGTGATTTCCTTTTGAGCTAATCCCTTTATCAATAATTGCAGTTCTTCAGAAACCGTCGGTTGTGTTTCAATAAAGGACTGACATTCTATGGCAATACCCTTTTGTGCTGCTTCTTTTATGAGTCGTATATCCAATGGCCGCGTGCTTAATATGTTCAGATTATTTCTTTGCATGGCGTATATCCTGAACAATTTTGGCACCAGATGGTTGGTTCAGCAGCTCATTAGCAGCTAAAATGCCTAAAGTGGCGGCATCTGCCGCAGCACAATTTTTTTCTATTTCTGCTTTTTGCTTACCATCAGGACTGATGATATTTCCTTTGAAAATAACTGAGTCATTGTAGGTTTCAGCCAACGCACTGATAGGTGTAGAGCAACCACCCATTAGCGTTCTTAAAAAATCGCGCTCTATTTTAGTGCACAATGCAGTGGCCTCATCGTTGAACGGTTGGCAAGCGTCAAATGCAAGCTGATCATCTTCCCGGCAAACAACCATAATGGCGCCCTGTGCAGGGGCCGGCAGCATCCAGTCGAGGTCAATCGAATTTTCCGGACGCAATTCTATACGTTCCACGCCTGCTGCAGCAAAGATGGCACCATTCCAGTTGCTTTCTGCCACCTTACGCAAGCGGGTATTTACATTGCCGCGCAGGTTCTCAATTTTGTGTTCAGGATAACGGTGCAGCCACTGAGCTATGCGGCGGATGGAGGAAGTGGCTATCGTGAATGGTGAATGGTCAATGGTGAATGGTGACCATTGACCATTGACAAAGCCCAGCCTTTCCAGGTCTGCGGGATCTTTATAAACAAAGATGTCTTTGTGGGAAGCTCTTTTCAGCACAGAAGCCTGGCAGATGCCTTTGGCCAATTGAGTAGGCACGTCTTTCATAGAGTGCACAGCTATATCAACGCGGTTGTTCAGCAGGGCGGCATCAAGGGTTTTGGTGAAAACGCCCTGAACCCCTAACTCATAAAGTGGGGTTACTGTATCAATATCGCCTTCACTTTTAATGAAAACCAGCTCAGAGGCAACGCCGGCATTTTTTAATAGGGTCTGCACCAATGTAGCCTGCCAGACAGCCAATTGGCTTTCTCTTGTTCCAATACGTAAAATCTTCATTATGAATGTACGGCTTCTATAGCCATAAAGTTGTTGATAGCTTCAAAGTAGTGGCACGCGCCTTGGTTCTGCACGCGAATTTTAGAAGCCATTTCGTTAATGATTCTTTGAATACGGACGTCAGCTTCCTTGCCGCAACAAATGGTTGCTAATTCAAAATGCGGATTCTTATGAATTTCTTTCAACTTCAGCTTAGCCGTTTTCAGCAGAGGAACATGACGGCGCATTTCATGCCAGTCATGAAACTCGTTCATCAATTCGTTGATGATTGCTTTTGCTTTAGGCACTTCTGCTTCCCGTTTGCGTAAGGTTTCATCCTTCAGCTTTGACAGTTCATCCACATTGACCAGTTGAACGTTGGGGAGATGTTGAGCGGCCTCTTCTACATTATAAGGAATGGAAAGATCTATGATCAGTTTTTGTCCGTTGTCCTTAACATGATGAAGTAAGATGGTGGGTTCTGGAGAGTTGGTGGCTACCAAAATGATATCAGCCTTTTTAATTTCTTCCGGCAGGGATTCGATCGGCGCATGTTTCAGGCCTAGTTCTGCTGCCAGTTCCTGTGCTTTCTCCTCGGTGCGGTTGATCAGTGTGATGTTTTTGGTCTCCAGGTAGTCAACCATGTTTTTACAGGTATTGCGGCCGATTTTGCCAACACCCAGCAAAAGGATATTTTTCTTTCGAATATTTTTTACAGTATTTCTGATGTATTGAACGGCGGCAAAGGAAACCGAAACCGTACCGCCACTTAATTCTGTATTGTTCTTAATAAGTTTTGAAGATTGTAGAACTGAGTTGACCAGTCTTTCTGTAAAAGCACCTATGAAACCATGTTCTTTGGCAAATTTAGCAGCCACCTTGATCTGGCCGACAATTTCATAATCACCCAATATCTGTGAGTCCAGGCCTGCACCCACGTTAAAAAGGTGTTCTATGGCTTCTGTACCATTTTTTATATATGCCAGCTTTTTGAAAATTTCCGCTTCACCGGCGGTTTGAGCGCATAATATATCGATCAACTGCTTGCTGTTGTAAGCGAAACCATAAATTTCAGTACGGTTGCAGGTAGAGAGAATGAAAAGTTCGTTTAACCCGTTGGCTGCAGCTAGTTCTAAAACTTTGACATATTGCTCGTTCCCAATTGCAAATTGCCCTCTTACACAGGCATCAGATTTTTTGTAATTGATTCCGGCAATAAAAAAATTTGATATGTTCTTGTGATAATTGGTTTCCATTCAGTAAAAAATCGATCAGAATCGTACTGCAAAAGTACCCCTGGGGCCCGGTAAGCGTCAAAAAGTTCTGTCATTGCTGTGTCATTTAAAGAATTGATTTTCGTCAGGTTGCGATTTGAGCAATGTTAATTCACCGTTTATCGTTCAGCATTCATTTTGCCTGATTACTTTTGTTCGATTTCAGTAGGAATGATTTTGGAAATTGGAATGAATAAAGCCATCTTTTTTGGATCAATTTCAAATCTCAAACCCCAAATCTTAAGTTTTTACAATGAAAAGAGCTGTTGTATTAATGAACCTGGGTTCGCCGGATTCTACGGATGTGAAGGATGTGAAAAGATACCTCGACGAATTTTTAATGGATGAAAAGGTGATCGATAAACCCTGGCTCCTTAGGGCTTTGCTGGTGAAAGGAATCATCATTCCATCCCGTGCGCCGAAATCGGCAGAGGCCTACAAGTCAATCTGGACGGAGAAGGGCTCACCACTCATTGTGATCAGTAAAGATTTGAAAAATGCTTTAGCCAAAGAGATTGAAGAACCCGTAGTCCTTGCCATGCGTTATGGCAATCCCTCACCTTTCGCAGCTTATGAAAAATTGCAGGAAATGAATCCAGACCTGGAAGAAGTGATCCTGGTTCCAATGTACCCGCATTTTGCAATGAGTAGCTATGAAACGGCCGTTGAATACGCCAAGGAGCACCATAAAAGGGGAATGTTCAAATTCAAACTAACGATTATAAAACCTTATTATGATAACCCGGATTATATAAATGCCCTTTGCGAAAGCATCCGTCCCTATTTGAACCAGCCTTACGACCAGGTATTGTTTTCCTATCATGGTGTACCTGAAAGACATATATATAAAGGCGACATTACAGGTGAGCATTGCCTGAAAGTGGATAACTGCTGCGAAATAACTTCACCTGCGCATGAATACTGTTACCGGCACCAATGTTGGCAAACCACTAGAATTGTGACTGAGCGTCTCCAAATACCCAGAGAAAAATGGGGCTTTTCCTTCCAGTCGCGCCTGGGTCGTGATCCCTGGTTACAGCCTTATACCGCTGCCCGCCTGGAGGAACTACCCAAAGAGGGCGTGAAAAAAGTGCTGGTGGTGTGCCCGGCTTTTGTGAGTGATTGTCTGGAAACCCTGGAAGAAATCGCCGGGGAAGGAAAAGAAACCTTTCTACATGCCGGAGGCGAAAGTTTTGAGATGATTCCCTGTCTGAATGTACACCCGCTTTGGGTGAGCGCCCTAGCAAAGTGGATAAAAGAGTATGCTGAGGGGAGTAAGGAGATGGTGTTATCGTAAGATCTAAACTCATTAAATAATTAAAAGTTGATTTACTGGATTGAAAAATTGACCATTCACCATTCACCATCATGTATTTGTATCTAAAAGCTCTCCACATCATTTTCGTAGTCACCTGGTTTGCAGGGTTATTCTATATCGTCCGCCTATTTATCTATAATACCGAAGCGCAGGAGAGGGGAGAGCCGGAAAGGTCTATTCTGCAAAAGCAGTTCTCTATAATGATCCAGCGGCTTTGGCTGGGTATCACCTGGCCCTCAGCCATACTCACCCTCATTTTTGGTCCTTGGGTTTGGATTAAGCTGGATTCCCTGCCGCAATGGCTGCAGATCAAATTGATATTCGTGGTCTTATTATATATATATCATTTTACGCTGCACGCCCTGTATAAACAACAGAAAAAAGGCTTTTTTAAGTATACATCCCAGCAACTCCGCATCTGGAATGAAGTAGCCACCATCTTCCTGGTAGCCATTGTTATGCTCGCCACCGTAAAACAAGGAATGAGTCTGGTATGGGGCCTGGTAGGGCTGGTTGGATTCATTATTATATTAATGAGTGCCATCAGAATCTATAAACAAATAAGAAATAGGCCGGCCCGGCATACATCAGGTTCCTAGTTTTCCTTATTCCGTAACCATCTTTTCCCAAATCCGTAAACAGCTTTAATGAGATTGATAGATTTTTGCGCCGTCATTGAAAATTCAACCAATAAACATATTATGATGAGTAAAAATTTCTTCCGCCTGGGTATGCTTGGATTAGTAGCTACCAGTTTTACTGCTTGTGAAAAAGAGGATGCGCCTGAAACTCTTTCTAGTTTCAGACCTAAGATTGAGTATAGCACATTGACTGCAAGCACCAGTTATTTTGAAACATTTAAAGATGCGAGTGGTGTTACAACTGTAGACTTCAGTGGTCAAACTACCCGTCAGGATATGCTGGCGGAACTAAATACGCAAATGAGCAACGGCGCTAAAGGCTCAGTAGTGGATTCTACCAAACTAAGTCAAATGTTTTCTAATACCGGAAGTCCTTTTTCCAATGCGGATTTAAATGCAGCTACTGATAAAACCTTGAAAAGCAAAACGGCCGCTTCATTTTCTGCAGCCGATGCTGATGCCGAGCGTCAGAAATTTGAAAAGTGGTTTGGAGTTATTGCCCGTGCCAGCCAATCTACTGTACCTGCTTCTGATGGCCAAGCTGGTATAGCAACTGCCAATAACGGAACTAGTAAGTACTTGGTGGATGCAAAAGGTATTGAGTATGGTCAATTGGTACAAAAAGGCTTGATTGGCGCTTGTTTCCTTGACCAGATCGTTAATATTTATTTGGGTACAGAGAAAATGGCTGCAGATAATAATGCTGCTGTTACCGGTAAAAATTATTCACAACTGGAGCACCATTGGGATGAGGCTTATGGTTATATGACTAAAAATGCTACTTTCCCTCTGCGCATAAATGGCGAACAGAAAGAGCGTTTCCTAGGGGGATACCTGCGTCAAGTAGCTGATTCCTCCAATTTCTTTACTGCTTTTTTGAAAGGCCGTGCTGCGATTGTAAATGGAGATAAAGCGACCCGTGATGCTCAAATTTCTTTCATCCGCACTGCTGCCGAAAAAGCAATAGCTATGGTAGCCGTAAGTTATCTGAATAAGACATTAACCGATATTTCTGGTAATCCTGCTGCTGCTATGCATGGTTTCGCTGAAGGTTTGGGTTTTATCTACTCGTTGCGCTATGCATATAATGCAAAAGTAAACAAGGCTAAATCTGATGAATACCTGGAAAAATTGATGGGAGGGGCTAAAGGCTTCTATAGTCTTACTCCAACCGCTGTTAATGAAGTGAAAAAGGAAATTGCCAATACTTTTGGGTTTTCTGACACTCATGTGGTAAATCATTAATACACTTTAACTCTAAGTTTAATGAGCAATCAATCATGATTGCTCATTTGGCATTTTAAATAATACAGGTATGAAGAAATTAACTGCGCTATTATTGTTGATAGCTTCTTGCATTTTAATAACAGTAGCTTGTAATAAAGACAATGGAAGCGATCAGCCGAATGACGATTTTGACCGGAAGGCCATGCTTACCCACCTGGCCGATAACCTGATTATTCCAGCTTACAACAATTTCCAGACAGCCTACGGTGAGATGAAATTGGCTGCAGATGCCTTCATCACAGCACCGGATGCTACAAAATTGACCGCACTCCGCCAAAAGTGGCAGGCTGCCTATATCTCTTGGCAGCAGGTTGAACTTTTCAACTTTGGTCCAGCCGACCAGGTGTTGCTGCGTAATTATTTTAATATCTATCCAACCGACGTAACCCTGCTGAATAGTTATGTAAGCAGTGGCTCTTATGATTTGGAAGTCCTGACCAATAATAAAGTACAAGGTTTCCCGGCATTGGATTATTTGCTGAACGGTCTGGGGGCTAATGATACTGAGATCCTGAATTATTATACCGCCCATACCGATGCTGCAAAATGGAAGAAATACCTGGGCGATGTGGTAAATACCATGAATACCAAATTGAATAAAGTGGTAAGTGACTGGAAGGGTGCCTATCGCCAACAATTCATCAACAGCGACGGCACAGGAGCCGGAAGTTCAACTTCACTGATGGTAAATGAATATATTATGTACTTTGAGCGTTTCCTGCGCTCAGGCAAGTTTGCTATTCCCGCAGGTGTTATGAGTGGTACGGCAGCTCCTGAAAAAGTGGAAGCTTTTTATAGCAAGCAACTGGGCATGACCCTGGCCAAAGCAGCATTGAAAGCTTGTCGCGACTTTTATCAAGGCAAAGCTTTTAACGGAAGTACCAATGGTCCCGGCTTGCAAACCTATTTACAGGCTTTAGGAAAGAACAATACAAATATTGCCTCCCTGGCGACTAACATTGAGGGCCAGTTTGGTGTATTAGAAACTAAAATGAACGCTTTAGGCACTTCTGTTTACGACGCCATCACAAACAATCGTCCTAAAGTATTGGAGCTATACGACGAATTTCAAAAACAGGTTCGCTATTTAAAAGTGGATATGGCTTCAGCCATCGGCATTACCATCAGTTATACCGATAATGACGGAGATTAATAAAACCGGTTACTGGCAGCAAACTATTTCTGCAGCACCACTAGCTGTCTTCCGGATAGTTTTTGGCCTGATGATGCTGGGAAGCATCATCAGGTTCTGGGCAAAGGGGTGGATCGAAGAGTTGTATATCAAACCAGGTTTTTTCTTTTCTTATTATGGTTTTGAGTGGGTAAAGCCTTTGAGCAATTATACCTACCTGCTGTTTGCTATATGCGGTGTATCGGCCCTGCTGGTAGCATTAGGCTGGTTGTACCGGATGGCTTCTGTCTTGCTCTTTCTGAGTTTCACCTACATTGAGTTGATGGACAAAACCACCTACCTCAATCACTATTATTTTGTAAGTATTATCTGCTTTCTGCTCATCTTTTTGCCGGCCAACGTGTATTTTTCTGTTGATGCCTGGCGCAACCCGCAAAAGTCCTTTAACCGGGTTCCCCGCTTTACGGTAGACGCGTTGCGATTGATGATGGCTATTCTTTATTTCTATGCTGGCCTGGCCAAAGTCAATTCCGACTGGTTATTGAAAGCGCAGCCTCTCCTTACCTGGCTTCCCGCCAAAAATAACATTCCGGTTTTGGGTCCTTTCTTTAATGAAGCCTGGATAGCTTACCTGTTTAGCTGGTTTGGTTGCCTTTATGATCTGACGATACCTTTCTGGCTAAGCTGGCGCAAAAGCCGTCCATTGGCTTTTCTAATGGTGATCGTGTTTCACGTGCTAACTGCCATTCTTTTCCCGATCGGCATGTTCCCCTACATCATGATTGTCTCTGCGCTGATCTTTTTTCCACCTTCTTTTCACGAAAAATTAATTGCAGTCTTTTCAAGATTTTTCCGATTGCGTAAACCAGCTCTGCAAGAGAGACATACCTTTGCGTATCCCAAAAATGCAGCTTTAGGGCTTCGGTATGGGTTGATACTGTTCTTTATCATTCAGCTTTTATCACCCTTCCGGTACTGGTTGTATCCCGGTGAATTGTTTTGGACAGAAGAAGGTTACCGCTTTTCCTGGCGGGTGATGTTGATGGAAAAAACTGGTTATGCAGTGTTTACGGTGAAAGATGCAGTAACTGGTAAACAGGAGCAAATTGATAACCAGGATTACCTGACCCGACTCCAGGAAAAGCAAATGAGCTTTCAACCCGACATGATCCTGGCGTTTGCTCATCATATTGCTGCCACATACAAAGCCAAGGGTTGGAGCGATCCTGCCGTATTTGTCGAAAACTATGTAACGTTAAACGGACGGCCAAGTCAATTGTTCATTGATCCAAAGATAGACCTGGCAAAAGAAAAGGACTCGTTCCAGCATAAAACATGGATTTTATCTTTTAACGATGATATTAAAGGTTTTTAGTACAGTCTTTTTGTGGCTGCTGTTAATCAATAGTGCGCAAGCTCAGTTTGCCATAAAAGGCATAGTAAAGAACGGGGCAGATGGCTCCCCTATAAAAGCTTCAGTAAAGCTGCAAGGCAGCGACTCATTGTATGCAACCAACGAGCAGGGTGGGTTCGCTCTGAACAATCTGTCTCCTGGTAAATATATCCTTACTGTTTTGGCTCCTGATTTTTCTGAACAGGATGAACTGGTGCATCTAAAAAATAAGGATATTGTAGTAGAGATCAATCTCCGGAACAAGGTCCAGGAACTTCGCGGAGTGACCGTTAGCGACCAACGCACAACTTTTGGCTTCACCCGCCTGCGTAACGTAGATGGCTTTTCCATTTTTGCTGGAAAGAAAACGGAAGCCATCCTTCCTGAAAAATTAACTGCCAACCTTTCTACCAATAATGCCCGCCAGGTGTATAGCAAAGTGGCGGGACTG
>CBKWHA010000149.1:0-13245 GCA_966674115.1 uncultured Chitinophagaceae bacterium | reverse complement strand
CTGAATAGGGAAACGATGTCCTGAATATTCATTTGCCACCATTCCTGCCAGAAACTGGGCGGCACCCTTTCCATGAGCTGATAGATTATATAATCATTATCAGAGAAGTTCTTTTTGTTGCTTAACTTTTCTATTCCCCATTTAAAGATGGCTTCATCCCATGATTCAGTCGGTTCGAAGGACAGGCTGTTTTTACTTCCAATGCCCAGGATTTTTTTTCCTTCTTTCATCTTTACTGATTGTTGTAAGATCTGCCAGTATAACTGCACGACAGATGAGGATGGGAGCTGTTTCAAAAGTTCTGCTGCCGCTTCTTTTACTTTTTCACTTTTATCGGAAAGCAAAGTTTCCAGCCAGGGGGTATCTTCATTGCATAAGCCAACAGAAAGTTGTTTTAATAATTCAGACCTTGTGACCGCGTTTTCCTGCAACCAAACAGATCGTAGCAAATCCCTGCCTTTGGCAGCATCATTTTTTCTCGTATTTTGTAATACCTGCTTTCTCTGCTCCAATGTTCCTGTTTGCCATAGTTCTTCCTCTGTGTGGGATGTCCCAAACTTCCAGGAATCATTCATTGATGCCAGCCATTCTCCCCTTTTGCCGGAACATTGAATCACTAGTGGTTGCAAAGCTTTGGTCTTTACTGCAATTTCAAATAATACAGGTATGGCTTCTGGTTGCACGATCCTGTTTTTATGGCTACACCATTGCAGCCAGACTGATAACAAAGCTGGGCAATCTCCATTTATGATATCATACAATACCTGATGCGCTAATGTATTGGCATACTCAAGTCCTTCGGGAGCAGCTTTGGAAAGTTGCACATCATTATTGCTGATTGGCATTACGCCACATTGCCTGTAATTATATAAAAGTGAAGCCAGTGCGAAGAACTGTTCTTCCTTATCCGTATATGTTTCCCGTACTAAAGCAGCACCTTGTTTTAATCCTTCCGGAAGGGAAGCTTCATTTAATTGCCGTTTATCTGTTCCCAGCATAGCAGTATGTACCAGATCATTCCAGGATTCCATCATAAAACTTTGTATTGGTTTTGGTGCCAGACGCCTACAGGCTCATAAATTTTTTCTTTGCCAATAACTGCTATGGTTAATGGCTCCCCTCCGCTAAGAGATAGTAATTTCCAGATGCTTTTAAAATCTTCCTTTACCTGCATCAAATGACTGGCAGCATCTTTTAACCACCATTGCTGGTTATACCAAACGGGTGTCAGTTGATCAACAACATAAGGCCGTTCCGATCTTACAGGCATCTGGGAACATAAAGCAGTTTCTGCTGCTGCCACTTCTTTCCAATGTTGATAGACTTGTTGCAGCGCCATTGCTCCCGTATTGATTTGTCTCTTGATCAGTGCTCTAAGTGGTGTGACTGAAGGATAGAATACAAGTTCTGCCTGGATGTACATACCGGGAGAAAGCATCAGTTGTGCTCCCTGTCCCCTGATCAAAAATTGTAAAACCAGTGTATACTGATTGCTGTTGATGCCGTACAACCAGTTACGTTCAACCGTAATGTTGTCTTCCTCACTGGTCTGCTTTCCTAAAACCAGCCAGGTGTCCAGCAGCCCGTTTTGTTCTTTCAGTGTTTCCTGGTTTTGTGTAAAGCCAATCCAGTTGCGGACATCTTGTGGCAAATGACCTTGTTGTGATGGCAAATTTTTATAACCACTAATAACCAGGTATATATTTAATAAGCCCTCTACAAAAATGCTTTGCCAGCCTTCCTTGTAGAAAGGCGTTTGTCCTAAAGTCTTTACCATTGCCGCAAGTCCAGGCGCTTGTGCGTCCACCATCCTCTTTGCCATTCCTTCCCAAAAAGGGTAACCTTTTTCCGGCATATGGATAATGCCATTGCGTATAATATCTTTCATCCAAAGCAGTAGTTCTTCAATGCCTGCGGCCACCTTCTGTTCGCGGGCCAATTGCCGTTTGGCCTGAGCTGCTTCGTCAACAACTGTGTCTTTATTTTCTGATTTTTTTTCTTCTTTGACGGCTCTTTTTGAGATCCATTCAGTAACCCATGCAGGGGCCTCTGCAGCAGTAAATGTATCAGGTTGCCGGGTATACAGTAGGGCAAGTCCAAGTCCATGTTTACAAGGAAACTTGCGGCTGGGGCATGAGCATTTAAAAGCGATGTTATTCCGATCTATTTGTGTCTGGTAAGGTTTGCTGCCGCTACCTTTGCATTCGCCCCAAAGGGCATTATTATCAGCGCCCTTACTTACCCATTTAGACAAGTTGGCGAGGTCTTTTCCAGCTTTTTTAGAAGCTTCATCCGGAGCTAGCGTTAGTATTTGGTCTTCTGAGAAACTCACGTGATACGAACTTTGTTAAAAGAAAGCATTAAAATACAAAAGATTAAACATGAATAACACTTTCAATCATTTTTTTTCTAATAATTAAGCTGTTGCTTATTGCTTATTTCTAAATCCTAAAACTCCTGTTCCAATAATTTCTTATTTTCCCTTCACAAACTATAAACCCATGCCCTTCAACCGCCGTTCATTTCTTCAAAAATGGGGTAGTTTCACTTCTGCCGCATTCTTTACCGGCCTTATGCAGCCAGCATGGAGCCGCAACCTGATGCAGGCAGTGCAACAAACGGCCAACATTCCCCCGGATCAGCTCGCGAGTGACGAAGATTTCTGGCGCTATGTGCAACAATCTTATACCGTTTCTTCTGGTATCATCAATTTGAACAATGCGGGTGTAGCACCTGCACCTAAAGTAGTACAGGAGGCCATGAAGCGTTACTTCGATTTTTCTAATGAGGCGCCCAGTTATTTTATGTGGCGTGTACTGGACCAGGGAAGAGAAACCCTGCGCAGGAACCTGGCGAAGCTAGCAGGTTGCGATGCTGAGGAAATTGCTATCCACCGGAGTGCAACAGAGGCATTGGAAACAACAATCTATGGTCTTGATCTTAAAAGAGGTGATGAAGTTGTCTTAAGCAAACAGGATTACCCAAATATGATCAACGCATGGAAACAAAGAGAAAAACGGGAAGGGATTAAATTGATTTGGGTAAACCTGCAACTGCCAAGTGAAGACAACGATTACTTAACCAACGCCTATACACGTGCCTTTACACCTAAAACAAAAGTGGTGCATATAACCCACATGATCAACTGGAACGGGCAAATCCTACCCGTGAGGAAAATTGCAGATGCAGCACACGCAAGAGGCATGGATGTATTGGTGGATGGTGCCCAAACCTTTGCACATATTCAGTTCGACATACCATCTTTGGGTGCTGATTACTATGGTACCAGTCTGCACAAATGGCTAAGCGCATGTATTGGCAGTGGCTTCCTCTATGTAAAAAAAGAAAAGATAAAAGGTTTATATCCCCTTTTTGGTGCCGATGACCCGGCTAAAGATGACATTCGCAAGTTTGAAAATACCGGTACACGGCCCTTCTATATAGAACAGGCCATCGGAAAAGCAATTGACTTTCACCAGATGATCGGCAGCCAAAGAAAAGAAGAACGCTTACGCTATTTAAAGAATTACTGGATGAGCAAAGTTCAGAACATACCAGGGGTAAATTTGTGTACTTCTATGAAACCGGGCTTTGCATGCGCTATTGGGTTGGTAAATATGGAAGGTAAAGCCCCAAAAGACCTGGACGCCTTCTTCTTTAATCAATACAAGATTCATACAACGCCAATTGAATGGGAAAACCTGAAGGGCGTAAGGGTGACTCCCAACGTCTATACAACTACTCAAGAGCTTGATGTGCTTGTAGAAGCAATCAGGCAATATGTCAAGATTTAAACTATACAAACTCTTCTTACCTTTAACCGCTGGCAAAAGCGTTAAGGATAATGGAAAAAGAATTTCTCCTACATATTTTCGAAAAACAGAAGCAAATAGAAGCTACCCCTTCCAACGAAGATATTGCTACCTGGGCTTTGCAGGTGATCAGTTTGTTGTTCCCTGAAGCTTCCATGAATCGCTTTTTTTCTGTTGATGAAATGCAGATCGAATGGGAAAAATTGAAAGAAGATTTGTGCACCATATTGAACGCTACCAGTGCTTGCCGCCGGCAGGATAAAAGGCACATTGCGGATGCTTTCTTTGATGAATTGCCGCACATATGTAAAATTTTAACCACAGATGTGAGCGCAACCTTAAATGGCGACCCGGCAGCAAGAAGCGAATTTGAGGTCATCAGGGCTTATCCGGCATTTTATGCACTTTCTTTTTACCGGATGGCACATACCTTGTTTAAGTTGGATGTACCGCTGATACCCCGCATCCTTACCGAATGGGCCCATTCAAAAACAGGGATCGACATTCATCCTGGTGCTGAGATTGGCGAATATTTCCATATAGACCATGGAACTGGCATTGTGATCGGAGAAACTACCAAAATTGGCAAACATGTACAATTGTTCCAGGGGGTAACCCTGGGTGCACTCAGTGTGGACAAAAGCATGGCTTATACCAAACGGCATCCTACAGTAGAAGATCATGTGATCATATATTCTAATGCTACGATCCTGGGGGGTGAAACGGTAATTGGTCATCACAGTGTGATCGGTGGTAACGTTTGGCTGACAAAGAGTGTTCCTCCAGGTACAATGGTTTACCACAATTCAGAAATAACAATTGTTGAAGGAAAGATCCTGTTCGATTAAAGATTGACTATTCACCATTGATCATTCACGAAAAAAATTATGGCTACAATCCTGGACCTGGTTGGTAATACACCGATGGTTGAATTTCAGAAACTCAGCCCCAATCCTGCCGTTAAGATATTTGCAAAGCTTGAAGGAAATAACCCTGGCGGAAGCGTAAAAGACCGGCCTGCGCTAAACATGATCAGAAGTGCCTGGGAAAGAGGCGATATTGGCCCCGGAACTAAATTAATTGAAGCCACCAGTGGAAACACAGGTATAGCCCTGGCGCTCATTGCCCGGCTGTTCAACTTGGAAATTGAACTGGCAATGCCTTCCACTTCTACCCGCGAAAGGGTGTTGACCATGCAGGCATTTGGTGCTAAAGTCACTTTGCTGGATACAATTGAGGCCTGTCGGGATTATGCAGAAGAAAAAGCTTCCAAGGGTGAATTCTTTATCCTGAACCAGTTTTCCAACAACGATAATTATTTGGCTCATTATAAAACAACGGGTCCGGAAATATGGCGCGATACTAACGGTCAAATAACCCACTTTGTGAGTGCTATGGGTACAACGGGCACCATTATGGGCACATCTATGTTTTTGAAAGAACAAAACCCAGGAATACAAATAGTTGGTTGCCAACCGACAGAAGATTCTTCTATCCCTGGCATCAGAAGATGGCCTAAGGAATATTTACCGAAAATTTACAATCCTGAACGTGTGGACAGGGTCATGGATGTTTCACAAGCCGAAGCCGTTGAAATGACAAGAAAACTGGCTTATACAGAAGGTATATTTGCAGGTATGAGCAGCGGTGGGGCAGCTTCTGCAGCGATAAGATTGGCTAAGGAATTAACATCAGGCCTCATTGTTTTTATTGTTTGCGATCGCGGTGATAGGTACGTAAGCAGCAACCTCTTTCAAGGTTAAATAAATAAAGTTGAATAAATTAAAAACGTCAAACGAAAACAGGTAATTGGCACCACTTTCAACATTTTATTTCCCCTTATCCCCTCTTAACCCATAACCCGGAACTCAAAACCCTTAACTCCTTGCCCCCTCTTGCTTATTGCCAATTGCATATTTTCATTTGACGTTCTCTTCTTCATGCCTCCTGGCCCATTTCTCCTTGTTGTCTCTTTACCAGCTTCTCCTTTATAGCCATAAACCCTTCTTTTGCATCACCAATAACATCATCAGATATCTCTTTAGCTTTCGTAGTAATTCTCCTCCTTAGATCAGAACCTTTTTCCGGAGCTAATAAAATACCAATAACGCCACCGGCCACCATTCCAATGGCAGCAGCTAATGCGGCTTTGCTTACATTGTTCATAATCCTAGTTTTAGATGTGATGAATAGAAACTACATCTAAAATACTCTACAGTTCTGGCAAAAGCAATAAGCCACGAGCAATTTTTATGGCAAAAGCCATTTGATTTCTTTCTGTATATGTCTTCTACCTTTACATAAGGAAAAAAAGCCGCCTACGTGACTTTCGTCACGAAAAAAGGAAGTAAACAACTTGACTTTTGTGGAAACGGAAACCATTATGGATATTATTGGTTATTTGGCATCACTGGTGATTGGAATGTCTCTGGGTTTGATTGGTGGCGGGGGCTCCATCTTAACAGTACCTGTTTTGGTCTATCTCTTTCGCGTAAGTCCTGTAATGGCAACAGCCTATTCATTGTTCATCGTCGGTAGTACCAGTCTTGTAGGTACATGGCCTAAATACAAACACGGCCTGGTACATATGAAAACGGCATTCATCTTTGGAGTACCTTCCATAGCAGCAGTATTTGCCACACGTAAATATATTGTTCCTCTGATACCAGAAGATCTTTTCTCAGTTGGTGGCTTGCTCATCACTAAAGATATAATGGTAATGTTGTTATTTGCTGTCTTGATGGTAGCAGCATCAATTTCTATGATCCGCAATCATAAAAGAAAGACGACAGAATGGGGAGAGGGCGCTCACAAGTATAATGTTCCTGCAATATTGCTGGAAGGTGTTGTTGTTGGCACGGTAACCGGTCTTGTTGGTGCTGGAGGAGGATTTTTGATCATCCCGGCTCTGGTACTTTTGAGCAGGCTTCCAATGAAACAGGCTATTGGCACGTCCCTGCTCATCATTGCTGCCAAATCACTGATTGGTTTTACAGGAGATATAGCCAACTATCAGATGGATTGGAGATTATTAATAACCATTACTTTGTTGGCAATAACCGGCATTTTCATTGGCAATTGGCTTAGCCAGAAAGTATCATCAAAAAAACTGGAAAAAGGCTTTGGCTGGTTTGTTTTGATAATGGGAATATACATAATGGTAAAGGAGATATTCTTCTAACTTCAAACCTTAGATTTTATGAAAATAGAGCAGATATATACTGGTTGTTTAGCACAAGGTGCTTACTATATTGAAAGCGAAGGAGAAGCTGTTGTAATTGATCCCCTCCGCGAAGTAGACCCTTACATTCAGAAAGCCAAGCGCAACAAGGCAAAGATCAAGTATGTTTTTGAAACCCATTTTCATGCAGATTTTGTTAGCGGACACGTTGACTTGGCCAAAAAAACGGGCGCAAAGATCGTCTACGGGCCTACGGCCACCCCTTCCTTTCCAGCATACGTAGCAAAAGACGGCGAAGAATTTAAGCTGGGAGCCGTAACCTTCAAGGTATTACACACCCCTGGACATACCATGGAAAGTGTCTGCTATTTGCTAAAGGATGAAGAGAGTAAAGATGTAGGTTTGTTTAGTGGCGACACCCTATTTATTGGGGATGTTGGCCGCCCTGACCTGGCGCAGAAAGCAGCACACATGACCCATGAGGAGCTGGCAGCAACGCTTTACGATTCTTTACGGAACAAAATTATGCCTTTGCCGGATGAGCTGATTATTTATCCGGCCCATGGCGCCGGCAGTGCCTGTGGCAAAAACATGAGTAATGAAACCACTGATACCCTGGGCCACCAAAAGCAGACCAACTATGCCTTGAGGCCTGGGATGACAAAGGAACAATTCGTAAAAGAAGTGCTTACCGGCCTCACACCACCCCCTGCTTATTTCCCGATCAATGTTAAGTTAAATAAAGAAGGTTATGATAGCATTGATGAGGTAATAAAAAGAGGTCAGCATTCATTAGATCCGGACGAATTTGAAAGGGCTGCCAACGAAACCGGAGCCTTGATCCTGGACACAAGGGATGCCCGGCAATTTGCAAATGGATTTGTTCCGAAATCCATCAATATTGGCATAGATGGTTCTTTTGCTCCCTGGGTGGGCGCGATGATCCCTGACATCAATCAACCGATCCTGATTGTTGATGATCCGGGCAGGGAACAGGAAGTGATCACCAGGCTGGCCCGGGTAGGCTATGACCATACCATTGGATTCCTGCAAGGGGGCTTTGAAGCCTGGAAACAGGCTGGCAAAGAAGTAGATACCATCCAGACTGTTTCTGCAGAAGAATTAGCCCGGCATATGCAGAAAGGCAAGGTAAATATCCTGGATGTTCGCAAAGAAAGTGAATACAATAACGAACATATAGAAAATGCAGCAAATCTTCCTTTGGATCACATCAATGAAAACATGGGGCGTATTGATGCAGGTAAAACTTATTATGTGCATTGTGCCAGTGGCTATCGTTCAATGATTTTTGCTTCCATTATGAAAGCAAGAGGCTTCCACAATATCATTGATGTCAAAGGCGGATTTAAAGCAATCAAATCTGTCCCTAATTTTATAGTATGAATTTTACTTTGAACGAAATACCAACACGTACATCACAACCAAGGAAGGTTGGCCTTACCATTGTTAGCGATAAGGGCCTTAGTCTGACAGAAACTGAAAACCTTTTATCTGTGTCTGCCCAATATATCGACCTTGTAAAGCTGGCATTTGGAACTGCTATGTTGACACCTTTTCTGAAAGAGAAGATCCAGTTGTACCGATCTTACAACATACCTGTTTTTTTCGGTGGTTTGCTTTTCGAAGCCTTTGTTATTCGTAATCAGGTGAAAGATTACCTGAAATTGCTGGAGCAATACAATATATCATTTATTGAAGTGTCAGATGGTGCTATAAAAATTTCACATCAGCAAAAATGCGATTACATTCGGGAGTTTTGCAAGATCGGAACTGTCATCAGTGAGATTGGTTCCGAAGATAAGGATAAGATCCACGTCACTCCTCCCTATAAATGGATTCAGTTAATGCAGGCCGAACTGGATGCTGGTTCTTCTTATGTGATCGCCGAAGCTAAAGAAACAGGAACCGACGGCTTGTATAGAAATTCAGGCGAAGTGCGGGAAGGACTGGTGGATGAGATCCTGACAAAAATTCCGGCAGAAAAGATAATATGGGAAACACCTGGAAAAGACCAGCAATTGTTCTTCATAAAGCTCTTGGGTTGTAACGCCAATCTGGGGAATATTGCACCCTCAGACGTAATTCCTCTTGAAACAATGAGGATCGGTCTAAGAAGCGATAGTTTTGATTTCTTTTTAGAAAATAAAGACCAGTTTTACATATAGTTTATACCATTTTCATTTCACTATTGACGTTCAAAATCCATACTACTCAACCTAAAATGTATTAATGATCATTTAAAGGAAGACCTCTCTTTTGAAATTCTTTCCAATTGAGATAATCTTCTCCTTTTCTTTGCTCAACCATGGTAATGCAATTGTCTACTGGGCAGATCAGCTTACAGAGATTGCAGCCAACGCATTCTTCTTCTTTGATCGCATAAGTATTATATGGCTTACCCCATGTAAGACTAATAGCCTGGTGTGAAGCATCCTCACAGGCTATATAACACAAGCCGCAATGAATGCATTTATCCTGGTTGATATGGGCAACAATATGATAGTTGATATCCAGTTCTTCCCAGTCGGTTAAAGCTGGAACTGATTTTCCTATAAAATCCTCGATGGTTGCAAATCCTTTGTCATCCATCCAGTTGTTCAATCCTTCACATAGGTCTTCAATGATCCGGAAACCGTGTTTCATAACGGCTGTACATACCTGCACGGTGGTTGCACCCAACAACATAAATTCTGCAGCATCTTTCCAGGTGCTGATGCCACCAATACCAGATACTGGTACTTTCCGGGTAATTTCATTCTGGCTGATGGTGGCCAGCATTTTTAATGCAATGGGTTTCACTGCAGGGCCACAATAACCGCCAAATACAGATTTACCAGCAACATAGGGGTTGGGAACAAAAGTATCCAGGTCAATGCCTGTAATAGATTGGATCGTGTTGATCAGGGATAAGGCATTACACCCCGCTTCTACTACTGCCCTGGCGGTGGGTACCACAGAATGTACGTTTGGTGTAAGCTTGGTGATTACCGGAATGGTTGCTTTTTCCATTACCCATTCCACAACCAACCGGGCTATTTCTGGATCCTGTCCCACTACAGCCCCCATTCCTCGCTCCGTCATACCGTGGGGACAGCCGAAGTTGAGTTCTATTCCATGAGCGCCGGTATCTTCCACCTGCTGTATGAGTTCATGCCATTTTTCCCTGGTGTTATCCGCCATTAACGAAACGATCATTGCACGGTCAGGAAATTCTTTGACAACTTCTTCAATTTCACGCAGGTTAAGCTCCAAAGGACGATCTGAAATGAGTTCGATATTATTAAAGCCCATGACCCGGCTGCCATGATAATCTACAGCCGAATAGCGAGAAGAAACGTTTTTAATTTGCGTACCTAAGGTTTTCCAAACCACACCGCCCCATCCAGCTTCCAAAGCACGGAGTACATTGATTTTTTTGTCTGTAGGCGGAGCACTGGCCAGCCAAAAAGGATTGGGTGACTGGATGCCTAAAAAATTTGCTGATATATTGGCCATAAAAATGGTTTTAGAGCAGATACTTCAAAATATCCTGCGCAGCGTCTTTTCCGGCCTGTACGGCATCAACCACTTCTTTACCGCCATTCACACAATCGCCGCCTGCAAAAACTCCTTTTAAATTGGTTTTTGTTTTGTCTGTGACCTGGATCTTTCCTCCGTTATTTCCCAGAAGATTGTTTGCTACTAATTCAGTAAATGGCATCTGACCGGCTGCCTTGATCACCATATCCACTTCCAGGGTAAATGTCTGGCTGGAATCAACCGGAGAGCGCCTGCCGGTAGCATCGGCAGCACCTAAGGTCATGACTCTACATACCAGGGCTTTTACCTTGCCACCTTCACCGATGATCTCTTTGGGAGCTGCCAGCCATATTATGTTACACCCATCCAATTGCGCAAGGTTCAACTCTTTTTCCGTACAAGGCATCTCTGCTTTTGTTCGTCTATACACCAGGGTAACTTCTTTTGCACCCAGCCGCTTAGCCTGTGTGGCTGCATCAATTGCGGTCATGCCCATGCCAATTACAGCTACCTTATCTCCCACTGCTACTTGATGATAAGCGTTCGATCTCAGGTTGTGGATGAATTCAATGGCATCTGCAACGCCTTCCAGTTGCTCTCCTGGTATTTGTAATTGTCTGGCCTGCCCTACACCGATACCCAGAAAAACAGCATCATATGCTTGTTGCAGTTCTGCCAAAGTAAAATCTCTTCCCAATACTTGGTTATACCTTATTTCAATTCCACCCAGGGAAGAAATATAATTGACTTCATCTGCACAGAATTCAGGTGTTACCTTATACGCTGCTACACCATAAGTCATTAGGCCACCCCCTTTGGGCTCTTTTTCATAAACCACCACATCTATACCATGTCTGGATAGCACATGAGCACAAGACAACCCCGCTGGTCCGGCGCCCACTACAGCCACTTTTTTACCATTCGCAGGTTGCCGGTCAAACAACAGCCATTTTTCTTTCATGGCCTTTTCTGTGGCATAGCGTTGTAAACGGGCAATAGGGATTGGCTCTTCATCCATTAAATTGTACACACAGGCACCTTCACATAATTTTTCAACCGGGCAAACCCTGGAACAACCTGCACCAAAAATATTGGCCTCAAAGATTGTATGGGCAGACCCCTTTATATTATCAGTGGTTATTTGCTTGATGAATTTCGGAACATTGATACTGGTTGGACATGATTTCGTACAAGGCGCATCATAACAAAACAGGCAGCGATTGGCTTCTACGAGGGCAGCATCCTTGGTTTCAAATGGCGGGTGAATATCACTGAAATTTGCCCTGTATTCCTCTTCACTTAATCGGTTATTAATAATCGGCATTCAAATGAATTTTAAATGGTTAATTGTGTCATTACCCAACTTGCCAATTGCCTATTGCTCATTGCCTATTGTCAATCACAGCTCTACCAGCTTCCCATAAGTCTCTGGTCTTCTGTCCCTGAAAAACTGCCAGGTGGCTCTTACTTCTTCGATCATATCCAGGTCAAATGATGCAACCAACAATTCGTCTTTGTCTTCTGAAGCCTGTGCAAAGATTTGTCCGCGCGGATCAACGAAATACGAATTGCCGTAAAACTTACCTAAGTTCCATGGTTTCTCTTCCCCAACGCGATTGATACAACCCATAAAATAACCATTGGCAGCAGCATGGGCCGGTTGCTCCAGCTTCCATAGATATTGCGAAAGGCCAGCAACGGTGGCTGAAGGGTTATACACGATCTCAGCACCATTTAATCCCAAAACCCTGGCACCATCCGGAAAATGTCGATCGTAACAGATGTACACACCTACTTTAGCATAACGGGTCTGAAATACCGGGTATCCAAGATTTCCAGGTTTAAAGAAAAATTTCTCCCAAAATCCTGAAGTATGAGGAATATGATTTTTCCTGTACTTGCCTAACAAAGTTCCATCCGCATCAATTACAGCCGCCGTATTGTACAACACACCCGGCTGTTCTTTTTCGTAGATGGGAACAATCATGACCATCCCATATTTCCTGGCATATTCAGACATGCGCTCTGTTGTTGGCCCAGGTATAGGTTCTGCCGATTGATACCAGGCTTTGTCCTGCCCTGGACAGAAATAAGGAGTGGTAAATATTTCCTGGAGGCAAAGGATTTGAACACCCTGCCTGCCTGCATCCTCAATAAATGGAATATGCTTCTGGATCATGGCTTCTTTTATTTCCTCTATAGTACCTTCCCCTTCCGTTTTGGGTAAACTCATTTGTATGAGACCTGATGTAATGATTCTCGCCATAGTAAACTTTGTATTATGAACTTTAAACTCTCAACCATGAACTGAAAACAATAAACCATAAACTATATCATTCCTCCAACTCTTCCCCTCCGAACAAACTGCCCATACCCTTTTTCCACTAAACATTCGTTCTGATCAATGGCTATTTTTCCTCTTAATAAAACCGTTTTCACCTTTCCCGTCACCTCCCAGCCTTCGTAACCCGAATAATCTACATTCATGTGGTGTGTTTGAGCCGAGAGTACATGCTTTTCATTCGGATCGAAGATCACGATATCTGCATCACTACCAACCGCAAGAGCCCCTTTACGCGGAAACATACCAAATATCTTTGCCGGATTCGTACAAGCTACTTCTACATACTTGTTGAGTGTGATCCTTCCTTTATGCACGCCCTCACTGTACAATAATTCCATCCTATTCTCAATAGCCGGATGACCATTAGG
>CBKWHA010000148.1:0-13249 GCA_966674115.1 uncultured Chitinophagaceae bacterium | reverse complement strand
AAAAGATTTGCTTTCCTTTTAAAAAATTAAAACCAATCACCAATAATAATATTGCTATTACAGCTAAAATACCAACTTTGGCTTCGTTACTGATCTTCATGAAGTTGTGTTTAACAGCGTTTAAGCCCTTTTAGGGGCAATTTTTCGGGATCAAAATAACGATAAAATTTCCGCCCAATAAAAAAGCGGCTCAAAGGCCGCTATTAACAGGTAAAAAACTATACCAATATATTCATCATTCTCTACTATGCTCATGCTCATCAATATGTTTCAGAAAATTCATGGTATTTGCCAGATTAACCTGGCTAACAGCAGCCTGACCTGTATTTAAATTCTGATTGCTTTGCCTTTCCAGCCAGCTTATATAATTCTTTACAGCATTAGTAACACACTCAGCAATTTCCTGTTGTCCACTTTCACTATTGAGGTAATCTTCTTCTTCTTTATTAGTAATATATCCTGTCTCCACCAGTATGCTGGGCATGGCCGTAGCCTGCAACACCCAAATACCTACCTGACGCTGGCGTTCCCCGCGGCTGCTCCTGCCCACCTTTTCAAACTGCTCTTCTACCATCCCGGCAAGGGTAGCACTACGCTTGAAAAATTGTTTGGTTTTTAAAAGAGATAAAGCAATAAAATCAGGAGAGTTGGGGTCTATATCGCCGTATTTTTCCTTATAGTTCTCTTCATTGAACATAGGTGCGTTTTCACGCATAGCTACTTCTTTATCTTCATTTTTGTGCGACCCCCATATATAGGTTTCTGTACCCTTTGCCGGATTAGGAATTTTGTAGGTGCGGTACTGAGCCACCTTTCTGGTTACTTTCTTTCTCTTTTTGCCCTTGCCTACATAGCTCGTTACATTCTTGTAACCAGTAAATTCTCTGCGTGTTATGGGCAGAGCTGCATTTGCATGTATAGAAATAAACAAGTCTCCTTTGTTGTGATTAGCAATTCTTGCTCTTTCGTGATGGTCAACATCCCGGCGTTCAGGACGGGTTTCAATGATGCGGATATCCGGGAATTCCTTGGCTACTTCTTTTACAAGTTTTTTCGCTATTTCATAGCAAATCTCATCTTCGTATGAGTAGCTGCCTCTAGCCCCACAGTACCCGCCGTTACTCCTCATGCCGTGTCCGGCGTCAATAACAATGGTTTTAATTGCTTTTTGCTTCTTTTCAAAAGTAAACGATCCAAGTAATGTGATGAGTGAAAAGCTGCAAAGAATCAGCAATGTTTTCTTTAGCATAACAGATTTATTTTTCCAGTTTAGGCAATCTTCACAAAATGTTAAAAGCGTAAACAACTACTTTTGTTCAGGCCTTATGACGGGTATGCACAAATTTAGATTAAAAAAAGTCTTCTCAGGTATTGTTATCGTTACATTTTGCTCTGCATTAACATGGAAAGGCCAGGCCCGTCCAGTAAGTGCACCGGAATTTTACAACGCTTTAACAAACAGGCAGGATACAATTCCCAAACCACGCATTGATTCTTTCAAAAGAAATGCAGCAGTTTCGATACAAAGGGATAGTTC
Organism: uncultured Chitinophagaceae bacterium; assembly: GCA_966674115.1. Classification (GTDB taxonomy): domain Bacteria; phylum Bacteroidota; class Bacteroidia; order Chitinophagales; family Chitinophagaceae; genus Flavisolibacter. The sequence goes on along the minus strand of CBKWHA010000148.1, from coordinate 11,712 downwards.
AAGGAGAATAGATACAGTAAGAAGTATTGATACTTTACATCAATTAGATACTATTCCCGGGAGAGATACCATTCCTGGCCAGACCCAGGTGGATACCTTTTCCTTTAAGATTTCCAAAGACACATTAGATGCTCCCGTCAATTATGAGGCTGAAGATAGTGCAGTAATACTGGTACAGGACAAGCGGGTACTCTTATATGGAAAAACAAAAACTACCTATCAAGACGTAACACTCACGGCTCCTGTTGTGGAGCTGGATCAAGAGACCAACATCCTAACCGCCATAGCCGACAGGGATAGTTTGGGAGAGGTGCTCAACCGTGCACATTTTGAACAAGGCGATAATGTATTTGATTCTGATACCATAGCTTTTAACTTCAAAACCCAAAGGGGAATTACCCGTAACACGTTCACACAACAGGATGAAATGTTCATCCAGGGTGAGAAGGTAAAAAAGATAGATCAAAAAACTGTGTTCATCAGTCGTGGCAGGTTAACTACCTGTAACCTTGATGAGCCGCATTTTGCTTTCAGAACAAACAAGCTGAAGGTCGTAAGCAATAAAGTGGCCGTTACGGGACCTACGCACCCTGAGTTCGAGGGCGTTCCTGTTCCCATTTACCTGCCTTTTGGCTTCTTTCCGCTAAGTAGCGGAAGGCATTCAGGTTTTTTACCTCCTCAGTATACAACCAATGAAGACTTTGGGGTGGGACTTGAAGGCGTTGGCTATTATAAAGTACTGAATGATAATTTCGATGTGACCCTAAGGGGAAACATTTACTCTTATGGAGGATGGAATGCTACAGTTACGCCTACTTACCGTGTAAGATACCGCTATAGCGGGCAACTTAATTTCGGGCTACAGCATACAAAGTTCAATTTTAAAGGTGACCCGGATTACCGCCTAGTCAAAACTTTTAATGTAAACTGGAGCCACAGCGTTGACCAAAGAGCCAGGCCAGGAACTTCTTTTTCGGCTAATGTGAACGCTGGTTCTACAAAGTATAATGAGAACATACCGAACAGACCTATTCAAAATTTCCAGAACCAATTGAGTTCTTCCATTGCATACTCAAAAAACTGGGCTGGAAAACCTTACAATCTTACCTTAAGTGCCAACCATAGCCAGAACAATAATACCCGGCTGATCAACCTGACATTACCTGATGCTGGTTTTACAGTGAGTACCCTTTATCCTTTTCAGCCTAAGGAAATGGCGGGTACACCAAAATGGTATGAAAAACTGGGTATAGGTTACAATGGAACCTTCCGCAACCAGGTTTCTTTCTATGATACCACCCAGGTGTCGTTCAGGAATTTGTTAGATACCATGCAATGGGGAGCATCGCACCGGGTGCCCATCACACTTTCATTGCCTCCGTTGGGCCCCTTACTGGTTTCTCCTTCTGTATCCTATGAGGAAATATGGCTGCAGCGGAAAACGCGTTTAAATTGGAATCCTGATCTTAAGAAGTTAGATACTACTTCGGAAAAAGGTTTGTTTACAGACCGGCAAATGTCATTTGGGTTAGGTTTCAATACTTCTCTATTTGGAACATTCCAGTTTAAAAAATCAAGAATGGCAGCTCTACGACATGTAATGCGGCCAACATTCAGTTTCAATTACCGGCCAGATCTTTCCAAACGCCATTATTATAAAGCACAAGTAGATACCAATGGGCGCGTACTGGAGTTTTCAGAGTTTGCCGGCAACCTGATTGGTGCAGGTTTCAGTAAGGGAGAGTTTGGTGGTATTTCCTTTGGTATAGATAATAACCTGGAAATGAAGTGGCGCTCTAAAAAGGACACTGGTGAAAATGCAATTAAGAAAATACGGCTTATAGATGGTTTTGGTTTTAACAGCGGTTATAACTTCTTGGCCGATTCTCTGAAGCTGCAAAACTTCAATCTTTATTTAAGAAGTACGTTATTTGAAAAGATCAATCTTACAGCAAGCGCCTTATATACACCTTATAAAATGGACCAATTCGGCAGGCCTATTAACAAGTTTGCATGGGAGGGATCGGGATTCAAGCTTGGGCAAATTCAATACGGTAGTATTTCCATGTCCACCAGCTTTCAAAGTAAGAGCAAAGATGAAAAGGATGGTAAAACAGAGGAACAAGAACCTGATGCTGCTGACCTGAACCGTATCACTGACCCCAATTTGCTATCCGATCAACAGCAACTTATGGATTACATGCGGCGCAATCCTGCAGAGTTTGTGGACTTTAATGTACCCTGGCAGATCAATCTTTCATTTGCGTTGGGTTTCAGTCGCCGTCCCAAACCAGATTACAGTGGTTTTGTGACGGAGTTGACATCAAACGTGTCGTTCAGTAATAGCTTTAGCCTAACGCCCAAATGGAACTTTAGTACCAATGGTTACTTCGATATTATAACGAAGAAGCTGCAAACTTTTACTATGTCCATCAATCGTGAAATGCACTGCTGGCAAATGTCTATTGGCGTGACACCTATCGGCCTGTACCGCTCTTTTAATTTTACGATCAGTCCGAAATCGGGAATCCTTCAGGATCTGAAAATTAACCGTTCCAGATATTTTTATAATTATTAATGAGGAGACTAACTTCGCATTCCTATGCTTTTTTCTGCTCACCATTTACCATATCAGCAAACAGGAGTTTTTACCAAAATCGTTATTGATTACCTGGAAGGTTCGCCTAGCCTCCAGCCATTTTATTCTTTCAGACCAAGACTGGACGAAATACAGAAGGCAATTCAGCAAAAGAGGTCGCAAGTAATTGACCGTGCTTTGCTTGTTGAGGTTTTGCAAAGCCAGTACCAGGCAATTGACTCATCTGAGCAGGTAAATAGCCATATTCGGGAATTGCTTTCTGAAAATACTTTTACCGTTTGCACGGCGCACCAACCTAACCTGTTTACGGGTCCTTTATATTTTATTTATAAGATACTCCACACTATCAAACTGGCTGACTTTTTAGAGCAGCAGTTTCCTGCAAATAATTTCGTTCCTGTCTATTATATGGGTTCTGAGGATGCTGATCTAGCGGAATTGAATCATTTTTATGTGGATGGGAAAAAGTATGAATGGCAAACGGAACAAACAGGAGCTGTAGGGCGGATGAAGGTAGATGATCTGCTTATAAAGATCATCAATGAACTGGAAGGTCAATTGACTCATTATCCATATGGAAATGAAATATTGGAAATGATCAGGAAGTCTTTCCAAAAAGGAGTGACCATTCAAGAGGCCACATTTCAATTGGTACATCAGTTATTTGCTGATTACGGACTGGTTGTGCTGATTCCTGATCATGCCCAATTAAAGCAGTGCATGCGACCAGTTTTTCATGACGATCTTTTTCATCAAGTACCCTCTTCCGTTGTTGCTGAAACATCAGAAAAGTTAGCGCATCAATATGATGCGCAGGCGCATCCCAGAGAGATCAATCTTTTTTATTTAAAAGATAATATCCGGGAACGCATCATCAGAAATGGAGATCATTTCTTGGTTCAAAATACCAGCCTCACTTTTTCCAGTGAAGAAATCGTAAATGAATTGAATGAACACCCTGAGCGATTCAGCCCCAACGTTATTCTTCGTGGTTTATTCCAGGAAACAATATTGCCTAACATTGCTTTTATCGGGGGAGGTGGGGAGTTGGCATACTGGCTGCAGTTAAAAAGTTTGTTCGATCATTATAAGAGATGTTTTCCTGTGTTGGTTTTGCGCAACTCATTCCTGATGATCGAAGCCAAATGGATGCAAAAGATTGAAAAACTCAATTTCTCCCTGGCAGATATTTTTCAACCAGATGATACCTTGTTGAATACATTGGTTCAAAGAAATTCAACACAGAACCTTTCGCTTAATGGAAGTTTTTCAAGAGCGGAAGAAGTATACGAGGAAATAAAGCAGCAAGTTGTAACAATTGATACAACTCTGGGTCCACATGTGGCTGCCATAAAAGCCAAATCTTTGAAGCTTTTAAAAGAGCTGGAGAAGAAAATGGTAAGGGCTGAAAAGAAAAAATTTGAAGCGGAGAAGCGGCAGATCAAAGCTTTCAAAAGCCAGTTGTTTCCTAATAATGGCTTGCAGGAACGGCACGATAATATTACCTACTGGTATGCTGTTTATGGTAAAGAGTTGTTACATGAACTGTACAAGTATTCTTTGGGATTGGAACAGCAGTTTACTGTAATGACGAATAGTTTGAACAACGAATAGCAGGAATAGGCATTTGTGATTTTTATCTCATCTTCCATTTTACTTTAAAAAGGGTGCTTTTTCCATCATCATTATCTGCGGCAAGATGAAGTAAAAGCTCATTACCCTTGACAGATTCAACTGCAACAGATTCTATTTTATAGGTTCTATCTTTATTGATTGCTTTTGAAAATGGAAGCAGTGTATCTGCTTTAATTTCCTTCCGATCTAATTTTTGTGACATGTTGCTGATGTAGCCTAAGTAGCTTTCTCCAATAGAGCCATCATCAATGGCATTATCGGTTTCTTCCGTTGAGGCAACAAAAAGAAGGAGGTCTTTTTCTTTTACATATTCTAATCCTGATATGCCAACAACTCCATTCGTTTGTGGCAATTCCAGTTTAATGGTGGTAGCATCTTTTGTTTTGAAGCCATCTTTTAGATCAAAGTCTACAATGATCAGGTAATTTGTCTTGTGTGTATTGTTTGCCCGGTTGCTCAGCAAGAGTTTGCCATTTGCAAAAGCAGCACCCTCAATGTTGGTTTCTTCAATTCCCAGCTTTTGCAAAGGATCATTGATCGCTCGGAATTTAGGGGGGTGTGAAGATTTCGACAGATCATATACAAAGATCTTATTCCGGTTGTCCGCAGAAAATGAACTAATTCCTATGAGGTAGTTTTTGTTTGCCTTAGCATATAAAGCAGAAGCTTCCAGGTCAGCTTTTTCTTCTTTATTTATCCGGTTTCCTTTAGTTGCAAATAGGGCCATGTCCTGAACTTTTTCATGGTCACTATTCAAGATCAGCAAGTCGGGCGCATCATCTCCTAACACATACAAACGATTGTTATAAAAGGATATCGATGATGCGGAAGGGAAATAGTTTAAAAGAGTTGTTTTCAACAATTCAACCTGTGCAAAAGACTGGTTAAACGTCGAAGCTGTTAGGATAGCCGCCAGACTGTAAATGCTCCACTTTTTCATGCACCTCTTTTTTTAGTTGCTCCATATAAAGTACAATCTTTCTGCCAAGAGCTTCATCTGATGCGCCTAAGATTTTAGCAGCAAGAATACCTGCGTTTTTAGCCGCGTTTAGGGCAACGGTTGCCACTGGTACACCATTTGGCATTTGTAAAATGGAGAGGATTGAATCCCATCCGTCTATGGAATTGCTGGATTTGATAGGAACACCAATAACCGGCAGAGGGGTAATGGCTGCCACCATACCAGGCAAGTGGGCTGCGCCTCCAGCGCCTGCAATAATAATTTTCAAGCCGCGCTCTTTGGCAGTTTCTGCATACTGCATCATGCGTTGCGGGGTGCGGTGAGCTGAAACAACGGTTAGTTCATAAGATACGCCAAAGAATTTCAAGATTTCAGCGGCTGCTTTCATGATGGGAAGATCGCTGTCGCTGCCCATGATAATACCAACGGAAGTAGTTTGATTCATCTAAAGATTATCGTTTGTTGTTTTTTGCAAAGAAAGCTTCTGTTATTCAATTTCTGGCCTTTTAAATCCATTTTATTAACTATTGAACCAAATCGCCTCTGAGTCTCATCAACTCGATCTCTGCGATTTTTGTGTTGTATCTGGCTCCGATTAGGCGGTTGTTGGCATCTTCAAGGCTGCGTTGGGCTTCGCGCATTTCGAGGAAAGTTGAAACGCCAAGACGGTAGCGTTCACGAGCAATGAATAAGTTTTCGCGTACCAGGTTCATATTTTCTTCTTCTAATTGTAAGGTGCGTTTATACAGATCGTAGTCCTTATACGCATTGGTAATGCTGGTGGTAATTTGTGCCAGATCCCTTTTGTATAGCAACTCCTGGTATGCTATGTCTAATTCTGCTGCACGTATCAGTCTGCGGGTATTCATTCCGTTGAAGAGGGGAACAGTGGCAGTTAAGCCGTAGTTGAAACCTCTGGTTTGGTTAAATAATGGCTGGAATGGATTAATTACTGATTTGTTGTCGTTGCGGTTAAAATTATAAGCAGAGTTGAATGAAACTATGGGAAAACGCTCCGCTTTTCTCTCTTTCAGTGTAAGCTGGGCAATGTCTAAATTCTTTTGTGTTATTAATAATTGAGGATTTACTGCAGTAACTCCGGTTTGAATAGCATCCAGTGAAAGAGTTGTGTTGATAGGTATCGTATCAAACACAGAAAAGTTTGTGTTTACTGTTAATCCGAGTAACTGATTGAGCTGTTCTTTCAGTTTCAGAATATTGGTTTGTTGGGTAAGATGGGCTGATTTCTGAGCGTTTAAATCGATCTGTGCTTGTAACACATCTGGCTTTGCACCGGTGCCGATATCAAATTTGTATTGAGCCAGTTTTAAGCGCTCGTTAATTAAATCCATTTGTTCTTCAATAGCCCTTAATTGCTGCTGTTGCCGTACGATGTCATAATAAGTACGCATAACTTCTGCAACGGTTGCAACAACCTGGTTTTTGATCTGTAGTTCCCCAAGTTCAAGGAATTCCCCCAATTTATTTCTGGTGGCGAACATTTTCATACCATCAAACAATGTCCAGTTAAGGCTGATGGAAGCCGAAAGGTTACTTGATTTGATGTTGTCTCTTTCTCTTTTACTTCCATCGGCAAGTACCTGCTTACTATCGTTGTTGTTATTAAGAATCGCTCCATTAGCATTTAAGCGGGGATAGAAAGCATAATTAGCATAAGAGTAATTCAAAGCAGCCAATGATGAATCATTTCTTGACAGCAATATTTCATAGTTGTTTGCCAGTGATATGGCAATGGCGTCCTCTATAGTCATAGGCTGCTGAGCTTTTGCCGCCATAGAAAAAAGGAAAGAAGTAATAATTCCCAGGAAATATTTTAATCTATGTTTCAAATAACTATGTTTTGAGCAATTACAAGTTTTCAACTTCATGAGGATATACCTGTTTTTCATGTTGGGTTTTCAGTGCTTTCTCTTTCTGTTCGGCCTCTTCCATTATTTCCAGTTCATTACGTTTCTTTTTGGATGACAGGAAAGAATACATAGCAGGTATTACAAATAATGTAAGGATCAATGAGAATATAATACCTCCTACGATCACAATTCCTAACGGGATGCGACTGGTTGCTGCTGCACCCAATGAAAGAGCCAGGGGCAAGGCACCTAATGCCATGGCAAGGCTCGTCATCAAAATGGGCCTCAAACGCTGGCTGGCTGCATAAATAACCGCTTCGCCCTTTTTCATGCCTTTCAAGCGGTTCTGGTTGGCAAACTCTACAATCAAAATACCATTCTTGGTTACAAGCCCTATCAGCATGATCATACCGATCTGTGAGAAAATGTTCAACGTGTGACCAAATATCCAAAGAGACAGCAATGCTCCCGCAATGGCCAGGGGCACTGTAATCATGATGATAAGCGGATCGACAAAGCTTTCGAATTGTGCGGCCAACACCAGGTAGATCAGGACCAGTGCCAACATAAAGGCAAATGCAATATTACTGGAGCTTTCTGCATAGTCGCGGCTGCTACCAGCCAAAGAAGTTGCAAAAGTTTCATCTAATAATTTATCGGAAATGGATTGCATCGCTTCAATACCATCTCCAATAGTTTTGCCTGGGGCCAGCGCTGCTGATATAGTGGCCGATTTGTACCGGTTAAAATGATAAATAGTAGAAGGCGTTGTTGCTTCTTCAAACGAAACCAGGTTGTCCAGGCTGATCATATTCCCTGAAGCGTTCCGTACATACATGTTCTTCAGATCCATAGGGTCGTCGCGGTCTGAGCGGGCCACCTGGCCAATTACCTGGTATTGTTTACCTTCTTTGGTAAAATATCCCAGGCGGCGGTTACTTAGAGCCAGTTGGAGTGTTTGTGATACGTCTTCGACACTAACCCCTAATTCACTGGCTTTTAGCCGGTCGATATTTACCCGTAGTTCCGGTTTGTTGAATTTCAGGTCCGCATCAACACTCTGGAAAGTAGGGTTATCGCCTGCTTCTTCCAGGAAACGTGGTAGTACTTCTGCCAGTTTATTGAAGTTGTTATTCTGGATCACAAACTGCACCGGCAAACCACCACGGCGGTTCACAGCAATGGTTTGTTCTTCGATGGCAAAAGCCCTTCCCTCATTATATTTGGGAAGATTGCGGTTTACCATTGCCACAATTTCTTTTTGTGAACGTTCCCTTTGGTTAGGATCAACAAGTGTGACCCGAACAAATCCCGTATTAGCCGATCCTGAACCCATAAAACCGGGGGCTGTTACCGAAAGGACGGTTTGTTTTTCAGGAATAGAATCCAGCATCAGGTTATTCAGGCGGTCAACGTATTTATCCATGGCATCGAAAGACGTCCCTTCCGGGGCAGTTACCTGCAGCCTGAATTGGCTACGGTCTTCCATTGGTGCCAGTTCTGATTGGATATTGGTTCCAATATAATAAATGATGCCAGCACAGGCCGCAATGATCAAAAATGCGACCCTTCTTACCCGCATGAAGCGGGTAAGAAGGTATTGATAACCATTTTCCATTCCCCGGAAGAAAGGCTCTGTTTTGGTATAAAACCAGGAATGTTTGTGCACATTCTTGCGGGTCATCTTCACGTTCAGGACCGGGGTAAGCGTAAGAGAAACAAAAGCTGAAATCAGAACAGCGCCAGCCACAACAATTCCAAATTCGCGGAACAATCTTCCTACAAAACCTTCCAGGAATATGATGGGTAAAAACACTACGGCCAGGGTAATGGAAGTAGATATAACTGCAAAATATATCTCTTTCGAACCTTCTTTAGCAGCTTTCCATTTGTTCATGCCACGCTCCATTCTCTTATAAATATTTTCTGTGACCACAATACCATCGTCCACCACCAGACCAGTAGCCAGAACAATCGCCAACAGGGTCAATACATTGATCGTAAATCCAGCAACGTACATGATGAAGAATGCTCCGATCAGGGAAACCGGGATGTCAATCAATGGACGGAACGCAATCAGCCAGTCGCGGAAGAACAGGTAAATGATCAGGACCACCAGAACAAAGGCGATGATCAGTGTTTCTTCCACTTCCATTATAGATTTCTTGATATATTTTGTTTGGTCAAGGGCGATGTTGAGCTTAATGTCTTCCGGCATTTCTTTTTTAATCTGCTCAAAACGGTTATAGAATTCATTAGAAATAGAAACGTAGTTAGAACCAGGCTGCGGTACGATTGCAAGTGCAATCATGGGGATGCTACTTTCTTTTAAAATAGTTTCCTCATTTTCGGGTCCTAACACCGCTTCACCAATGTCTTTTAGGCGGACATCGCTGCCTTCCACATTTTTAATGATGATGTTGTCGAATTCTTCTTCTGTATTCAGACGGCCAAAAGTGCGGACAGTTAATTCCGTTGCGTTACCAGATATTTTTCCTGAGGGTAGCTCTACATTTTGACGCAGCAAAGCGGCCTGTACGTCGTTTGGCGTGAGGTTGTAAGCTGTTAATTTTTCAGGATCAAACCAGATGCGCATGGCATAGCGTTTTTCACCCCAGATCTGGATGGAGCTTACGCCCGGTATGGTTTGCAGCCTTTCAACTAAAACGTTATTAGCCCATTCTGTTATCTGTAATTGATTGCGGGTGTTGCTTTGAACCGTCATGGATATGATCGCATCTGAAGATGCATCCGCTTTGGAAACAACCGGCGGAGCATCAAGATCTGAGGGCAGGGAACGGGTTGCCTGTGATACTTTATCCCTAACGTCGTTAGCTGCGGCTTCGAGGTCTACACTTAAATCGAATTCGACATTGATATTGCTGGAACCTGAACTACTGAGCGATGTTATGTTTTTTACACCGGCGATCCCATTAATAGCTTTTTCCAAAGGTTCGGTAATCTGCGATTCTATAATATCCGGATTGGCTCCGGGATAGGAAGTCCGAACATTGATATTGGGAGGATCTATGGCCGGATAGTCACGCACACCCAGAAACTTAAATCCAATCACGCCGAACAACACAATGATGATATTCAGCACTATAGCCAGTACCGGCCTCCTCAAACTTATTTCTGAAATGTTCATAATTCGTTTTTCAATCTGTGAACAATCTATTAATCAGTGATTCCATGGCTGGATATTACTGATTAACAATTTTTGCTAGTGTAATTTTGGAATCTGGTTTCACACTAAGCAGACCAGTAACAACTACCGTATCTCCTTTGTTCAGTCCACTGGTGATTTGCACCATGCTCGAATCTCTTACTCCGGTAATAACATCGACAAATTTTGCTGTACCATTATTATATAATACGGCCTTTTTCCCCCTAGCCTGTGGCACGATAGCCTGAGTAGGTATCATCAGTGCGTTCGTATCCGGATCAAAGCTCAATTTCACTTTAGCAAAGCCGCCAGGAACAAGGCCTGTTTGATCTCCCTTTACCCGGGCGCGAATAGTAAGGCTTCGGGTATTTTGGGCAATGCCAGATTCTGTAGCTATTACTACTGCTGAGTAGTTGCGGTCGCTACCATCAATAGTGAAATTTACATAAGTACCTGGACGTATCTGATTGATGTATTTCTCCGGCACGTTGAAATCAATCTTTATATCACTGGTTTTTTGGATAGTGGTCAACACACTTTGGGGCGTTACATAAGCACCTACACTAACCTCCTTTAAGCCTAATTTCCCACTGAATGGCGCCCGGATAACAGTTTTAGCAATAGATGTATTAATAATGTCCAGGTCGGCCCGCAAGTTGCTAACCTCAAGTGCAGTAACGTCATAATCTTGTTTACTGATACCCCCTATTTTTTGTAGTTGCTCATAACGGTTTTCAGTTTGCTGCGCGATCTTTAACTGTACCTCCAGTTTACGTTTTTGTGCCTGCAAGTCGCCATCATAAAGTTTTGCCAGTACTGCGCCTTTGCCAACATGAGCTCCTTCCCTAATATAAAGCCCGGTAATGCGACCCGAAACCTCAGGGTGGATCTCTGTTGCTTCGTCGGCAACTAAAGTGCCAGATACCTCAATAGATTCGCTAATGGTTTCCGTTTTCACTACAAATACATCCACCCTTGGGGGAGGTGGCTTCATGCCTTGTCGCTGACCCCGAGTTGCGGCAGCTTCTTTTTTTGATTTTGAAGAACAGGAAATGAGAAGAATGGTTCCAAAACAACAAATAATCAATACGTATAACAAATATTTCATCTTACAGGAATAACGATTAAGGTTCGAGCGTCAAAAGTAGCCACAATTCGGAAAAAAGTGTTTTAAAGAAATCATTGAATATGAGGCATTAACATTAATTAACTGCACAGTGGGTATTTTGACTCTACTATAAAAAAACGCCTGGAGTTATCCAGGCGCATATGAAACAAAAATTCCTATCTGTTTTTACCGGCCTCTTCCTCCGCCTTGACTTCCTCCTCCTTCGCTTTGACGTCCGCCGCCATGAGAAGCTTTACCGCCTCCTCTAGCTACTCTTTCTCTTGTTTCCTTATCAGCAGAAGCAAGCCCTCTTTTGGAGCTGCCACCCTGATTTCCTCCTTTGTTGCCACGGCCACTGCCCTTGCTCCCCCT
>CBKWHA010000147.1:0-13272 GCA_966674115.1 uncultured Chitinophagaceae bacterium | reverse complement strand
TGTTAATGATCTCGTGCGCGTTCTCTCCCCCTTCCAGGAAATGCGGAATAATCACATAGTGCGTGTATTCCTCATTTTTTTTCTGTGTTAATAATTGCTTGAAAAGGTGAAAGTCGTTGTTGTAAATGTAAAAGTCAATAGCCGCCATTTCACCAAGAACAGAAACAAACGAGTCGTAGATAACCTTCTTGTGCGGGCTAAGCTTATTGAAAAGGAGAAATATCTTCAGTTTCTGGCTGGTTTCAGTGCTTTTGATAAAGTAACCTTTACCTGGAATGGAGCCAAGTAATCCTCTTTTTTTCAGATACTTGTATCCCTTCTCTGCTGTATCTCGCGAAATTTCAAATTCAAAACTCAGCTCATTGATAGAAGGAAGGCTGTCATTCAGCTCAAGCTGCCCCTGTCTGACAGCTTTAATGATCGAATTGGCCAACTGCAGGTACTTTGGTGTTGCAGAGAAATCATCAATATTTAATAACTGGTAAATGTTTTGAACCTTCATTGCACGCTTTTCTATTTGATCACGGGAATTGCCCAAAGTTAAACACAAGAGTGGGAATTGTAGGCTAATGTATGTTATAAATGATTTTGTTTCAACCTTATTCTCCTTCCATGCATTTTCTTCATGGCTGATATCCACAATTTGTCTTGTACTCAATTTTACATTCATTTTATTACCTTCGCATCTCTTTTATGAATAGTATCGCTAAAATATCAATACCTACTCCACCATAATAGCTAACCGGCTGTTGTAAAATTGTGGATGCCTACAAGGCTTATACAACACAAAGAAGCCCTCTATGCTTTACTTTGTGGTGGCTTTTCCCTGGATTTATTGTCCAATAACGTTATTAACAGTCTTATTTCATTCAATTGCTTGCCAAACTTTTTGGTTAACTATCTATTTATCTATTCTTAATCTTATCATTTTTCATTATGACATTTGTTGAACAACTAAGGCAAAAAAGATTTAATGCTAAAGACGATGTGTTATCAGGTTTAACAGTGGCGTTAGCTTTAGTGCCAGAAGCTGTGGCCTTTTCCCTCATTGCTCATGTCAGTCCCCTGGTAGGCTTATATACAGCATTTATTATTGGACTTATAACATCTATTTTGGGTGGAAGACCAGGTATGATTTCTGGAGCCACCGGAGCCATTGCTGTAGTTACGGTAAGCCTGGTGATCACTCATGGGGTGGAATATCTTTTTGCGGCAGTTGTTTTGATGGGTATCATACAAATCACCATTGGTGCACTCAAGCTGGGTAAGTTCATTCGCCTGGTTCCGCACCCGGTAATCTTCGGTTTTGTCAATGGTTTGGCCATTGTCATCTTTATGGCTCAATTAGACCAGTTTAAAATAACCGATGCTGCTGGTAACACGCATTGGATAACCGGTACGCCACTATGGATCATGCTTGGCTTTGTTGTGTTGACAATGGCAATCATTCATTTCCTGCCTAAACTCACAAAAGCCATTCCTGCATCTCTTACCGCTATTCTGGTAGTTTCTGCAATCATTATTGGTTTTGATATCCCTACAAAATCAGTAGGTGATATTGCTTCCATTGCAGGTGGCTTGCCCGAGTTCCATTTACCGCAAATCCCCTTAAACTTTGAAACACTTAAAATCATTTTTCCTTACTCTCTGATTATGGCGTTGGTAGGATTGATTGAAAGCCTGCTAACATTAACCGTAGTAGATGAAATGACAGAAACAAGGGGAAGAGGAAATAAGGAATGTGTTGCACAAGGTATTGCCAATGTAACCACTGGCTTTTTTGGCGGCATGGGTGGTTGTGCTATGATTGGGCAAAGTATTATCAATGTTAGTTCAGGAGGCAGAACAAGAATATCAGGTATTGTAGCTGCAGTGGCCTTGCTGCTGTTTGTTCTGTTTGGTTCCTCCTTGATTGAAAAAGTGCCAATGGCAGCACTGGTTGGTTTGATGTTTATGGTAGCAATAGGAACCTTTGAATGGGCCAGTTTGAAGATCTTTAGAAAAGTGCCCCAGATCGATGTGATAGTTATGGTCATGGTGACCTTGGTGACTGTAATCTTTCACAATCTTGCAGTGGCTGTAATCATCGGTGTAGTTATATCAGCTCTAGCATTTGCCTGGGAAAACGCCAAAAGAATTCGTTCCAGGAAGTATATAGATGAAAAGGGTTGGAAACACTATGAAATCTATGGTCCGCTGTTTTTTGGCTCGTCAACAACCTTTAGTGAAAAGTTTGATGTATTAAATGATCCCGAACATGTAGTCATTGATTTCAAAGAAAGCAGGATTGTTGACCATTCCGCAATAGAAGCAGTAAACAAGATCACTGAACGCTATGCTAAAGTGGGTAAGAAAGTACATTTAAGACACCTCAGTGAAGATTGCCGCCTATTGCTTGATAACGCCAGCTCTATCATTGAAGTCAACTACTATGAAGATCCACACTACAAATTAGTATCCGATAAATTAGGTGGTTAATTCAATTCAATTATTCACGGTTAACTATCCCATCGATGGTCATAAAGAAAAAGAACAGGAAATTAAATCCTGTTCTTTTTGCATAAATCTCTTTATAAGAATCCTCTTTCTGTAGCAAATGCTCTTCAATAACTTGTTGAAATGTTTTATTGGGGAAAGCACTTGACAGCATTGAGGGTGTACCCTGCTAGCCGGTAACAAACAGCTTCTTCAAGAGAAACCCAAATTCACTAACAGGGCGGTTTAACTGCCAATACCGATTTCAACCGGAACCTTATTCGTTACGATATCAAACACAGGAGATTTTTGGGCAAAGGAAAGCAGGTCCTGCTTTTGTTCTTCGGTAAATTCACCTTCTACTTTGAAATTCACACGGATTTGTTGGTAGCCATTGCGTACCTGGTCACTCAATCCCAGGAAGCCTTGTACGTCGAGATCACCTTCCAGGCTGGATTCTACACTACTGATGTTGATGCCGCGGGCTGCCGCGTGCAGCACCATAGTAGTGGTCATGCAACCTGCCAGGGCATGCAGCAGAAACTCTACAGGATTAGCACTTTCATCGTTGCCTAACAAGATTGGTGGTTCACTGTTTTTAAATACAAATGGCTTAGTACGTAACGTATCTTCCTTACCGCCGCCATAGAATCCCTGAATAGTAGTTTGGTTGTTTCCGCCTGCTATCCAATTGTTGCGGGCGCGAAATACAAATTTTGCCAGCTCAGGTTTTGCCTGAAGGGTTTCCAGTTTAGTGGTAATTTCTTCTGGTTTGAACCCATTGATTGTTTTTTGAATGGTTTCCATGTTTCAATTTATTTTTGTTAAAGAATATAACCAGATAACCACGCACCGTGCCAACTTGTATAATGTTTTGACTACCAGTGCTTTAGTCTTTTAAGTAGAAACCCAGCCACTGACGAAAATTCGTAGCCTGGCGAAAATTGGTGACCATTTTTTGTGAAGGTTAAATGAATTATAATGGCAACTTCAATAAAACCATCTTCTTTACTGATCTCACTTAAGAAGGTTGTGGAAGAAACTTCAACTTATACGGGTCAAGAATTTTTTAAATCCTTAGTGAAGAACTTGGCTGAAGTGTTGGGTGTTTTTGGCGTATGGGTAACAGAATACTTTCCGGAAAAAAATCGGCTCAGAGCAATTGCCTTCTGGATGGATGGTAAATTTATAGAAGACTATGAGTATGACGTCAAGGGCACGGCTTGTGAGCAGGTGATTCACAATGACCAGATTTTTCATGTACCTGACAGGTTGATTGAATTATTTCCAACAGATCTTGACTTGCCGCCTGAATCTGTAAGTTATTTAGGTCTTGCATTAAAAGCGCATGATAGTACTGTACTAGGGCATATTTCCATTCTTGATAAAAAGCCCATGCCTGCAATACCGGAGTTTTTTACACTGTTCAGACTGTTTGCTGAGAGGGCTGCCAGTGAACTCCGGAGGATGAACTATGAAAAAATGATTATCGAGAGTGAGGCCAGGTTAAGCCGTTTATTTGATGGTGCCTGGGAAGCTATTCTTGAACTGGATACTAGTTACCTGATAACGCAAGCAAATCGTTCGGCTATCAGGATCTTTGGCACTGAACATCTACCTGGAATGTCCATCAAAGAGCTTTTTGATGTGGCCAGCCTGGAGAAAATAACAGCATCACTTTACAACCTGCAACAACAGAAAGCATTTCTCAGTTCAGCCTGGATACAAGGCCAACTTCAAGGGATTAAGACGTCAGGAGAAATTTTTACTGCAGAAATGACGCTTTCCAGGTACCAGTACAGGCAAAAAGATTATTTCGCAGTTTTTATCCGAAGTATGGAAGGCCTGGCTCAGGTTAAAAAAGAGTTGAAGAATCTACATGTGGAGGCTACAATGCTTCGGGAAAAGGTCAATAATCATGAATTCAATAACATTATAGGTGAGAGCCCCCAAATAGCAGAAGCACTGGATATGGTGCAAAAAGTAGCGCTTTCACAGGTTACTGTTTTGATCCAGGGTGAAACCGGAACAGGTAAGGAGTTGTTTGCCAAAGCAATCCACAATGCCAGCAGAAGGAAAAACAAAACTCTGGTAACGCTCAACTGTGCTGCTTTGCCGGCTGAACTGATCGAAAGTGAATTGTTTGGTCATGTGAAAGGCGCTTTTACCGGAGCGCACGAAACCAGGGAAGGACGGTTTTCGTTGGCCCACGAAGGCACCCTATTTCTGGACGAGATCGGGGAATTGTCATTGACCGTTCAAGCCAAATTGCTAAGGGTATTACAAGAAGGGGAATTTGAGCCGGTAGGCAGCTCTGTTACGCAAAAAGTAAATGTGCGCGTGATCGCTGCAACCCACCGTAATCTTCAAGAAAAGGTTGCAGGTGAAAGTTTCAGGCAAGACCTTTATTACCGTCTGAATGTTTTTCCCATTGTTATTCCTCCGCTCAGGGAGCGGGGAGAAGATGTTGTATTGATTGCGGAAGCATTAATAAAAAAGATTTCAGCCCAGACTGGGCGACAGCCAACTTTGTTGAGCCAGGCAGACAAGAATGCCTTGTTGTCTTATTCATGGCCGGGCAATGTGCGTGAGTTGCAGAATATTATCGAACGAGCGGTTATTATAAGTAGGGAGGGGAGTATAGATCTATCTGCACTTCTGCCAACATCGATAAAAAGTATACCAGAAACAATTTTTGAGAACAGCAAGATACTTACAGAAGAAGAGTTAAAAAACCTTGAAAGGCAAAACATATTAAAAGCATTGGAGACCTGCGGCTGGATCATATCGGGCGAGAAGGGAGCTGCTCATTTATTAAAGATACCGCCTACGACACTTACGGCAAGAATGCAAAAGATGAAGATTAAAAAGACAATGCAGTGATTTTCCTGATAATATAAGCAGCCATAAATGAAAAAATGCACTATGTCGTTCAGTTGGTAGCAGAAGAAAATACAAGCATAGCTGCTTGCAGCAACAGCATACAGACGGTTACTGCCGCTGCACGGTGCTTCTAAAACACATATCCGGTTTGCTGGCAACATGTCAATTCCCATCTTGCCGTTAAGCAAGCTTTTATAGGGTTCCATCAAATTTTGATGGAACCCATGAACTACTATCCTGATAGCTTAAAATCCATCCCATTCATTTGAAACTGCCATTAATTTTCCAGCACTGTTCTTCTAAAACCTATAACCTCAACTTGCTTCGTTTCAAATTCTTTTTCGTTTTGATTACTGATTTCAGCAACAGTCATTGGGCAGTCAATGGTTTCGTCAAATCCCAAATAATTGCTCAGTGCTTGTGCTTTTTTGACACTTAATTTTCCAAACTCATACTTGGCAATTAACCGGCCTTTGCGCATCAAAGCATTGTCCACCATGGTTAATGAACTATTGAAAGTGCAGATCAACTGCACATTCAAAAAGTCAGCCAGCAAGCCATCTGAAATATTCAAAAGGTTGGACACAGCCGAACTTCCTGAAGTCCTTCTATCCATGATAATATTTTCTGCATCTTCAATCACCACTACAGTACCGGGGTTGTCAATCAACAGGTCAATAAAATCAGGATCCATCAGGTTTCCTGCAACATTAGGCGATAAGAAAAGAACCCGTTTTTTAATTCTGCCGATCAGATAACGTAAGTAAGTTGTTTTGCCCGTACCGGGTAATCCATGCAGCAAAACAATTCCTTTGTCATTTTTTTGATTCAATCTCTTATGTATAATCGCATCTACCTCCTTAAAGTCATCTTCAAAGAAAAGGTCAAGGTCAAGTTTGGTTTTTTTAATTTCCATTGATTTTAACTCCAGCCCATAATTTCCTTTTACTATGAGGTTTACTTCTAATGGATCTTTTTTCTTCCGTTCTTTAAAAAGATGCATTAATGAGGTGCACTTTTCAATAAAATCATGCTGCTTACCGTCATGAAGAATTTCGCAATAATCTTTTATTTCTACAATGCAATTATTCTTAAGAATAAAGAATGTCTCATCAAACTGGTACTTTTTCTTTTCTCTCTTGAACCAGCGATATTGGTACTCTGCATTAATCAAATCAGCAAAGGCTTCTTTGAAAGCTTTGTATGCTTTCTCACCATCAATATTGCTGATAAAGTGTAAACTTGGTAAATTGTTGAATCGATACAGGTACAAAGATTTACTATTCAGAAAACGTTGTGCGAATACTGAGTTTGCATCAATCATTCTCTGTGTAATTAAATTGTCCATAAAGTTCTTGAAATAGTTAATGAATAAAATGATCTCCTTTGTTTAATAGTTCCGGCACTATTTCATTACATGAACACGCATAACTGTGATTTTTTGTTATTAATTATCAATAAAGGCAAATCCCATCCCCCGAGATATAACCCATTGCATATTAACCATTCTCCAGCCAAACAAAAAGCCCGGTCGCATATAACGACCGGGCTTCTGTTAAGCAAGTACAGGATGTACTTACGAATAGACATAATCCGGTCGTTGATGCTTACGATCATTCTCATTATCTATAGGCACAATACTTTTTATCGGCTGTATATGCCAATGGCTTTCTGTTAATGATAATAAGTCATTCAGTCTTGTTATTGTAAATCGCTTATATCGTAACTGTTTTTGCAATGGTTAATTCAGTTTAGTAATTGATGGAAATAAAAAAGCCCCGCTTTATAGGCGGGGCGTATGTTTGAGCGATTTTGTCTTACAACTAATCTGCAGCATTACATGCCCCGCAAATGGTATAGTCTTCTTTGGGACTAAACTCATTCATTGTTTCTATATGTAATTGTATGCGTAGCATGTAAATGTTAATAATTATGTAATGCAAAGGTGTGAACTGTTATTGATGTATCCAAATATTCTAAAAAATATTTTTCTTAACAGCAACGGTTACGCGATTTTTTAAATTGAGATATCACTTGAAAGTAGTGGTTGTGTCATTTATTAAATTCAGCTTTTCGGAAGTCAAAAGCTCCTTTCCTCAGGTTGATTCCATATTCAAAGTAGGCTTTGAGGCAGGCAAGGAAATCTAAGTTATATTGTGAAGTCATGGTATGTTAGATTGAAAGTTAATCGTAAACTCGCCACTTAACCTTCAACTTGACGACTCAAATGGCTTATTTTTAAGTTTTAATTGACTCGTCTTGAATCAACGTTATTATTCCCTCGATGTATTTCGCGGCGCTACCGTAGCTTTTATGATCCTGGTAAACAATCCCGGTTCCTGGGAGCACATCTACGCACCCCTTGAGCATGCATCCTGGCATGGCCTCACTCCAACCGACCTGGTATTTCCCTTTTTTCTTTTTGCCGTTGGCAATGCCATGGCATTTGTGATGCCCCGGCTCGAAGCAGGAGGCGATGCTGCTTTCTGGAAAAAAGTACTGAAACGTACAGCCTTCATTTTTCTCATAGGTCTTTTGCTCAACTGGTTTCCTTTCGTACGGTGGCAGGATAATGAACTGATAGTAACTGGGTGGACCTGGATCAGGCCAGACGGCAGCCTGGCAGGTGTTCGTGTCTTGGGCGTACTGCATCGCATTGCACTATGCTACTTCTTTGCATCGGTAATTATCTATTATGGAAAAACAAGAGGTGCTTTCGTAATAGGGCTCATTATTTTACTGTTATACTGGGCATTGTGCATTGTGGGCAATCCAACAGATCCCTATAGCCTGCAGGGGTGGTTTGGTACCTCTATTGACAAAGCAGTTCTAGGTGAAGCCCACATGTATCATGGTGAAGGCGTAGCCTTTGACCCTGAAGGTTTGGTGAGCACTTTGCCAGCAATTGTGCAGGTGATCTTTGGCTTCCTTGTAGGTGATTACATCCGGAAAAGGGGAATTTATATAAAAGAAGCGGGTATAAAAGAAAGTCCAGTCAATCCGATCTACCAAACCCTTACTGTGCTTTTAATGGCCGCCATTGCCTTGTTATTTACCGGCTATGTCTGGAACTTTTCATTTCCCATCAACAAAAAGATCTGGACCAGTTCCTACGTTGTATACACATCAGGGCTGGCCATACTGGTGCTCTGCACACTGATCTTTTTTATTGAGGTGCGGAAAGCCACTGGTTGGTGGAGCCGGTTCTTTGACGCTTTTGGCAAAAACCCGCTCTTCATTTATGCACTAAGCGGCCTGATTCCTGAATTGCTTTTTCTGATCCGTATACCGGCTGGTACGAATGCTGCCGGAGAGGCCATATATACAAATCCCTGGAGCTGGTTCTACCAAAACATCACGGCCAAAGTACCTGGCCCACCCGAAAATGGCTCACTGCTGTTCGCATTAACCTTTGTTGTTTTATTATGGGCTATTGGCCACTGGATGGATAAGAAGAAAATATATGTAAAAGTGTAAAGCTGTTCAGCCGCCAAACCCAGTCTTGCTTTATGCTTCTTGCATCAAGGGCCGGATCACCTTGCAAGGATTTCCTGCCGCAAAAACATCCGGTGGTATATCTCTTGTCACCACACTGCCTGCTCCAATTACACTGCGATCACCAATGGTTACGCCAGGGCAAATAACAACACTGCCGCCTATCCACACATCTTCACCAATTACAATTGGCTTGGCAAACTCTAATCCAGAAGCCCTCTCTATATGATTTAGCGGATGCGTAGCTGTATAGATCTGCACATTCGGTCCAAAAAGTGTTCTGCTGCCAATAGTCACATACGTCACATCCAGCACCACGCAATTAAAGTTGAAAAATACCCTTTCACCCAATTTGATATTGGTGCCATAATCACAATAAAAGGGAGGCTGCAGCCATAAGCCATCTCCTGCATGAGGGATCAATTCCTTCAAGATGCGACTCCTTTCCTCCACCTGGTCCTCCCTCGTATCATTTAGCTCTTTGATCAATAGTCTGGTCCTCAACCTTTCTTCTGAAAGTTGTTGATCAAGAGGATCATACAACTCACCAGCAATCATTTTATCTTTTTCTGTTTTCATGCTATGAAATTTTGGAAATAGGCAGGTTAACGTATCCGTTTCTTAGATGAAAAATGGGTTGCAATTATCTGACCAATAATCTTATTTGCTGTAATTATAGTTGGTCTCAATTCTTACCCCTTTACTTAGCGTTTGGTAAACCACACAGTAACGTTCCGTCAGCTTTGCCAGGCTTTTAAGCTGCTCCTCGTTCGCATTAGTATCAAGGTCAAAATAAAGTCTGATTGTTTTGAAACCAACATCTACCTCCTTCGAAACGCCTAAAGTACCTCGGAAGTCCAGATCACCTTCCGCTCTTACTATACCACTTTTGATCTCAATTTCTAGGGCAGTGGCAACTGCTGATAGTGTAACGCCTGCACATGCCACTAAAGCTTCCAGCAAAAGGTCTCCCGAACAAGCAAGCATGCCCGTGCCCCCAGTCGCAGGATGTAAGCCGGCCTCTACAAGAACCTTCCCAGTCTGAACCTTACATGAAATACCCTCACCTATATTTCCTTTCGCTTGTAAAGTAATAAGTGCTGATCCTGGGTCTGCTCGATATTTGTCCTTAAGGGGAGCCTGTAAGTCTCGTAAATCAGATGAATTCATAATTTCAATCGCTTTATTTACTCTTGGTATTTAGCTGTCACTTCTAACCGGTTATTTTCAGGATCGAGTGTTTCAAACTCATAATATCCGTCACCTGTTCTCCTGGGACCATTAAGTATCGGGTAACCATCTTTCTGCAATTCCATAGCCTTTTGATCAACTTCCTCCATCGTGTCAACGCCAAATGCCAGATGGATTATACCCTGATGCTGTGCCTTGACCGTATCATTTTGGTTATCCGGTATATTAGCCATTGTCATCAATTCAAGCCTTGCACCTGATTGAAAGCTAAGAAAGTAGCTGTGAAACCCTTTCTTTTCATTAGTGTATTTTTTATTCGGTATTCCGCCAAAGTATTTTTGATAATATGCCCTTAGCCTTTCTAAATCACTTGTCCAAATGGCAACGTGTTCTAATATCATATTTGTGTAATAGTTGTTTTTGGATAGGTAATTTAAGATATTTTATAGACTACTGGTTTGCATGCCACAATAATAGATTGTATATTGGTAATGCGATCAAAACAGATAAAGAAAATGAATGTAATAACTTGGATCATTTCTATCATGATACTCTTCATTCCAATACCTTTTCTTTTGAAGTATAAAACATCCTCTTCTCAATTGCGTAAGGTAATTATAGGATTAACCTTGGCAGTAGCCTTTATTTTGGTTTTTTATTTGATAGAGGCTGCTTTTTCTTAGCAGCTTTTATTCTTTATCCTTTAAAAATTCATCAGTAAAATGTTGCCTGTGCTTTTCTTGAGAAAATTTTTCTACGTTGAATTGGTGGGAACTTCCTCTAAGTATAGATAAGGACTTCCAGTCTTTATCACAAAGCATTTTCCCAATAAATACAATTTGACCTACATGATATGGATAATGTGCAAGTTGCCTGTTTATAGCTTCTAAAACAGTGTGTCCTTGATTTCGTATGTATATTACTTTATCTAAATCACTTTCTTCCAAAGCATTTAATGCATCAAGCAGGCATTGCCAACCTTCATTCCATTTGTGTAGTAATTCTTCTTTATCCTTAATGTCATTTTCAAATTCTTCATCCCGGTTTCTCCATTCTTTTTCTCCATCTGTTGTTAAAAAATCTGTCCACCTGCTGAGCATATTACCCCAAAGGTGTTTGACAATGATGGCAATACTGTTGCTCTCTTCGTTATGTTGCCAGAACAACTGTTCCTCCTGGAGCTGGGCAAATGTTTTTTCTCCTAACATTTTATAATACTCAAATTGCTTGATGGCACTTTCCAGATAACTTCCTTTCATTTTGATTTATTTTTTGATCCTTAAGGAACCTCCAGCTCCTTACTCTGAATAAAATACACCTTTTTTATCTTTCCTACTTCAATATAATAAATGGCAACAAGTTCAAGAATCATATCAATGCAATAGTTATTCTGACCCTCCACAGCTTTTTATTTAAATACATCCGGTTTGAGTGCTCCGCTTCCCGACCACGGACGTAAATAAGTGACCTTGCCTGCCTGCGTCAACAAAACAAAAATTTCGTCCATTACATCTGGCGTAAATTGAGACTTATGACAGGCATAAGCAGAACGTGCCAGTTTTAAATCCTGATCATTATAAGGTACGCGGCAGGTCAGATATTTTTCTTGTGTAAAATGAAACGACTTGCTTAGCCAATTACCGAAAAAAGTTTTTAATGGCGGCAGGTTTTTCATTGGTTCTAATGGAACAGCAGCATAAAAAAGCTGCCTAGGCCAGCCTTCTCCTCCTTTCTGGAAAACCTCTGTCACTACATCGCTCACTATACGATGGTCTGCGTGTCCGTATCCACCATCAGGACCCCAGGTTATCACCACATCAGGTTTTAATAATTTAAAAAGGCTATCTACTTTGTTGTGCAATACAACCATGTTATCCAACAAAGAAAGGGCACCATCCTGCAAACCCAACATAATAGGTGGATGAATGCCCAATAACTCTGTAGCGCAGGTGGCTTCTGCTGTACGAATACGGCCTAGGGAATCACCTGTAGGCACTTTAAAGTGCGGCATGACTCCTTTCTGACCAGATGTCGCTAATACAAGGTATATATTCACACCCTCTCGGGCATACCTGGCAAGCATAGGGGAGACACACACTTCGTCGTCAGGATGGGCGAAAAAAGCAACAAGGGTGCGCGCCTTTTTCTGATCAGATTGAATTCTGGCAGAGGGTTGCTGTGCCTGTAAAGTAAACAGGTTGAGCAATAACACGACTAATAGCAAATATAGTTGCATAGCTACGCTCTCTTTTTATCTATATGACTACCCCTGTAGTTATATAGGTTACATCATTTACTGATCCTTTTGAATAAAATATACCTTTTTTATTTTTTCACCTTCAATATGATAAATGGCAACGGCTTCAATTGGTTTGCTGCCCAAACCTGTTGTTATACTTTCATGATCAATAATAATATTTCCCTGTACAATCCTGCTTTTTATGGCACAATGCAGATCAGGCGTTTGTTCAAAAAAAGATGAATATTGCTTGCGCATAGCCTCCTTTCCTTTGCTGATCGATTGATCCGGAAAACTGTATATTTCTACATCATCTGCATAAGGTTCCAAAAAAACATCAATGTTCCTTATATTGTATGCATTCACCTGTTGCTGAACTAAGAACACCGGGCTAAGCTTCAACAACGTATCCGGCATAATCACATGACCCTTGTTGATGACTAATCTTATTTTCTGTAAGTTTTCCAAACTATCTATAGGGTTAGCATTCAATAAAACCAGGTCAGCCCTTTTGCCCCTGTTAATGCTGCCAAATTCTTGCTCCTTGCCTAATGCCTTTGCACCATTAAGTGTAGATGCCTGAATGATTTGCCAGTTGCTCATACCACTCTGTTGCATCATTTTCAATTCTTTGAAATAAGAAGTGGCATGCAGCGTTCCGATATTTCCTGCATCGGTGCCACTGGCAATCGTAACACCTGCATCTGCCATCTTTTTGAGATTGACCTTTCTGATTGAATCGGACCGGGCAAAGGAGGCGCTGGCTGAAAGCATACGCGATTTATAACTATTGGTCAATGCTGTATCAGGCAAGTATTTTAGATCAAGTAACGAACCGAGCGCCTCTGGATTAGCCTTGGTTAGCTCTTCATATGAAAACTGATTTTGTTGCGTAAAGGTGCTTCTATAGCCATCAAACACTATTAAGGTGGGACAAAGTACCACCTTCTTTGCAATAAGAAGTTGAATAAAATCGTCAGGTACAATTT
>CBKWHA010000146.1:0-13278 GCA_966674115.1 uncultured Chitinophagaceae bacterium | reverse complement strand
ACCAGTATAAGGAGCTCAAGGAAAAGAAGATGGTGCTCAACTTTGAAACCTGGCCTCCGAAAAGCGGCACCATACCTTATGATGTTTACAATCCTGTGGCACGCGATATTTACTGGAGCTACCTGAATAAGGGTGTGTTCTCTTTGAACAGTGATGCCTGGTGGCTGGATTCTTCTGAACCCGATCATGTGAATTTGAAAGAGAAAGATTTTGACCTGCCTACTTACCTGGGTACTTTCCGCAGTGTGCGCAATGCATTTCCATTACAGCATGTTGGTGGGGTGTATGATCATCAGCGTGCCACTACATCAGCAAAGCGTGTTTCCATTCTTACGCGCTCTGCCTTTGCCGGCCAGCAGCGCTATGGCGCCAATACCTGGAGCGGGGATGTGGGATCTAACTGGCAGACCTTCCGCAGACAAATCCCAGCAGGCTTGAACTTTTCTTTGTGTGGTATCCCATATTGGAATACTGATATCGGAGGCTTCTTTGCCGGTCATTTTGTGAAAGGGGGCGGGGCGAAGAATCCGGAGTTTCAGGAACTGTATACCCGCTGGATGCAGTTTGCAACATTTACACCTATGATGCGTTCTCACGGTACTGATATTCCCCGTGAGATCTACCAGTTTGGTGAGCGTGGACAGTGGCCTTTTGATGTGCAGGAAAAATTCATCAACCTGCGCTATAGCCTGCTTCCTTATTTATATTCCACAGCCTGGAATGTAACTGCTCATTCCGGTTCTATAATCCGTGCGCTGTATATGGATTTTGCTGGTGACAAGCAGGTGCTGGATATTGATAATGAATATATGTTTGGCAAATCCTTCCTGGTGACGCCTGTAACGGAAAAGGGTGTTAAAAGCTGGCCTGTTTACCTGCCGGCAGGGACTGCATGGTACGACTTTTGGACAGGGGAAGTAATTGAGGGCGGAAAGCGATTAGATAGAGAAACGCCGATGGATATTATGCCTTTGTATGTAAAAGCAGGTTCCATTGTACCCTGGGGACCGAAAGTGCAGTACGCAGCAGAAAAGAAGTGGGACAACCTTGAGGTGCGCATTTATCCTGGTGCAGATGGAACATTCACCTTGTATGAGGATGAAAACAATAATTATAATTATGAGCAGGGGAAGTATTCTGAAATTACCTTCCGCTGGAATGATAAGGCAAGAACTTTGACTATTGACAGCAGGAAGGGTGGTTTTCCTGGTATGCTGACCAATAGGAAGTTCAATATTGTGGTGGTGAACAAATTCAATAAAACTATCAGCTATAAAGGCAAAGAGATATCAGTGAAATTGTAGGCAAATATTTTATGGCAAGCAATCGTTTAGGCCCGCTGTTTCTACAGTGGGCCATTTTTGCAGAAGGTCACTGGTTCGTTCAATGACGAACTCCAAATAAAGCGTCTTGCAATTTCGAGGAAAGCGGTTGGTAGAGCGTGTGTTTATCGCTGTGTTAAATTGAAGAAAATCTATTGCTCCATTTATATGACAATTGAATAATTAACCATCTTGCATTTATAACTTTCATAGCTAAATGAGATCTATTCAAATGAAAACTCTTTATCTCCGTTTTTTATTCCTGTTGCACATGCCGATGTTTGTTTTCAGTCAAACGAACAAGTTGCAAAGTTCATTGCCCTCTTCCCAACTGCAAAACTTTCCACTCTCTTCTGTTCGTTTGCTCGAAAGCCCTTTTAAGGAGGCGCAGGAAACAGATCTGAAATATATGTTGGCGCTGGATCCTGACCGCCTGCTGGCGCCTTTTTTAAGAGAAGCTGGTATTGAGCCAAAAGCCAAAAGTTATGGTAACTGGGAAGGCTCTGGTTTGGATGGACATATTGGTGGGCATTATCTGTCAGCTTTATCCAATATGTATGCTTCAACAGGCAATAAAGAAGTGCTGCAAAGATTGAATTATATGATCGACCAGATCGATCAATGCCAACAACAATCCGGAGACGGTTATGTGGGTGGTATTCCAGGAGGTAAAGCCATGTGGAAGGATGTAGCACAGGGAAAAATCGATGCCGGTAGCTTTTCTTTGAATGGTAAATGGGTACCTTGGTACAATATCCATAAGCTATATGCCGGGTTGGTGGATGCCTATGTACTTGCAGGCAATGCTAAAGCAAAAGAAGTTTTGATCAAGCTTACTGATTGGTGTTTGAACTTAACTTTTCAATTGTCGGACGAACAGATACAAAAAATGCTACGCAGCGAGCATGGTGGTATGAACGAGGTTTTTGCTGATGTGGCTTCCATCACAGGCAATAAAAAGTATTTGGAACTGGCCGAAAGGTTTTCACACCGTTTTATTTTAAATCCTCTTATACACCATAAAGATTCCTTAACCGGTTTGCATGCCAATACGCAAATACCTAAGGTAATTGGCTATGCCCGAATAGCTGAAGTGGGAGGAGATCAACAGTGGAGGGATGCTGCGGACTTTTTCTGGCAAACCGTAGTAGACCATAGGAGCGTTTCTATTGGTGGCAACAGCGTACGGGAGCATTTTCATCCTGCCAATAATTTCACTTCGATGGTAGAGGATAAAGAAGGCCCTGAGACCTGCAATACCTATAACATGCTGAAACTTTCGAAGCGGCTGTTCTTATCTAATCCATCAAGGCGTTATATGGATTATTATGAAAGAGGCCTGTACAATCATATATTGTCTTCCCAGCATCCGAAAGGCGGGTTTGTATATTTCACACCTATGCGCCCGAGGCATTACAGGGTATATTCCCAACCGGATATGGGCTTCTGGTGCTGTGTAGGGTCGGGGCTTGAAAATCATGGCAAGTACGGTGAAATGATCTATGCTCATAATGACAAAGATGTTTTCGTGAACCTGTTTATTCCATCACCGCTTGTGTGGAAGGAGCGGAGCATTACGATCACACAGCAAACGAAGTTCCCTTTTGAAGAAAAGTCAACCTTCCAGTTGAAGCTTCAAAAGCCACAAAAATTTGGGCTTCATATCCGTTATCCTTCCTGGGTGCGAAACGGCAAAATGAAAGTGATGGTCAATGGAAAGGATGTAAAGTTGACCACGGATGCTTCTTATTATGTTGTTATAAACCGGGTTTGGAAATCGGGGGATGTTGTTGCTCTTTCCTTGCCTATGGAAACAAGTGTTGAAAAACTTCCTGATGGCTCTGACTGGGTATCGTTTGTATGTGGACCGATTGTGCTTGCGGCGGCAACTGATTCTACTGGTTTAGCAGGTTTAAGAGCTGATGACAGCCGCATGGGGCATATTGCCAATGGGCCGCTTTATCCCATTGAAGAAGCTCCTTTACTGGTGACATCCCATAAAGAGATTGCCTCTGATCTCAAACCAGTAAAAGGAAAGCCTTTGACGTTTACGGCTTCCAGCCTTATTTATCCTGAAAAATACAAGAGCCTGCAATTGGTTCCTTTTTACCAGGTGCATGATGCGCGTTATGTGATCTACTGGCCTATAACTAATGCAGAGGGGTTGGAAAAGAGAAAGCAAGCTATACGGGAGGCGGAAGAAGCCAGGCTGGCACTTGAAGCCAAAACGGTTGACCAGGTTGCACCCGGCGAACAGCAACCCGAATCAGACCATAACTTCCAGGGAGAAAAAACGGAGTCGGGGGTGAACAGGGATCGTCACTGGCGAAATGCTTCCGGTTGGTTTAGTTATAATTTAAAGAATAAGAACAAAGAAGGCAGGGTATTGCGGATCACTTATTTTGGAAGGGATAGGAACCGCACGTTTGATATATATGTAAATGATCAACTGTTGAAAACCGTAAACATGGATGCCACTCATGGTGATCAATTCTATGATGTGGATTATGAAATACCTGCACCGATCCTCAATAGTTTATCGAATGAAACTATGAAGGTAAAGTTTGTAGCGAAGCCAGGTTCTGTGGCGGGTGGTATCTATTATGTTCGTTTGTTGAAGTAAAAAAGGGTCAAACGCGTTTATTTTATGTTTTTAAAAGCTTCGGCATTAGCAGTGTCGAGGCTTTTTTGATTTTATTGTTAAGGATCTTAAAAGAGCAGAAGTTCAACTGCGTTCCATTTTGATAAGATTCTTAATTTTGACATATTGCATTGCCAAATGAAATAAATGAATGTTGTTACATCTATAAAAGAAGGCTCCCATACTGCTTTTGAGCAGGTATATGAGGAATTTCATGAACGCCTGTATTTCTACGTTCTTGGTAAAACCAAATCGAACTATATGGCTGAAGAAGTAGTGCAGTTAACCTTCTTTAAATTGTGGCAATACAGAAAGACGCTTAATGAAGAACTGCCCATTGCAGCACAATTGTTCCGCATAGCTAATACCACATTTATCAATCTTTTATATAAGGAAAGCAACGAACGCAAGGCCCTACAAGGATATAGAAACAACTTTGAAAACGAAGCTATTGACGATGTTCTGCAGCAGGTAAACAAAAACCAAACTGAGCAAAAGATAAAGGAAATTGTGCAGGCCATGCCTCTTATGCGCCGAAGAGTATTTGAGCTGAGCCGCTACCATGGCATGTCTTATAGCGAAATCGCCAGTAAATTATCGATCTCCATTAAAACAGTGGAAGCACATATATCCAAAGCCTTGCATCAGCTTCGCCGGATCACTACTCTATTTTCCTTCATCATTGTTGTGTTGCTTCACCGATAAAAAATTTTTTTTCACTTCACTAAGGGTAATTTACGTTTCAACTGTAATCTATATTATAACCCTTATCCACGACTTAATATGGATATATCCAAAAATATAATTGAACGGTTTTTCAGGAATGAGGCTACACCGGAGGAGGTGGAAGCGGTAAAAAGCTATTTTGAAAATAATCCTGAACAGTTAACAAAGTATGAACAGGAATTAGAGCAATATACCACCGAAGAACGGCTCCCCCGGACCTTATCGGAGTCGATGTTTCAGAACATCGAGAGCAGGATTGCGCATAGCCGGTATCGCCGCATGGTACGATACAGTTTAGCAGCAGCGGCAGCCATTATGATCGTAGTAGGGGCTACATGGATGTTTATCCTTCCCCGAAAAGAAAACCAGCAACTGGCTGAAAAGGTACAACCGGCACAGCCAAGGTTGGTACAATTGGTAAACAAGTCAGATACCGTTATGCAAATTCGCCTTACAGATGGATCATTAGTACAATTGTACCAGCACAGTGGTATATCTTATTATGAACCATTTATTGAAAATCGCAGAGATATATCATTAAAAGGTATTGGCTTATTTACTGTTGCGAAAGACAAAACAAAGCCCTTTACTGTATATGCAGGTGGTGTAGGCACAACAGCTTTAGGTACCCAATTTAAAGTGAATGCGGCTAGTGAGCATGATTCGGTGATTGTACAATTATATGAAGGTAAAGTAGTCGTTAAACAAATGAATGGCAACGGCACCAATTATCTATTACCTGGTCAACAACTGGTATTTAATAGCCGGCAGCAAAGCATGACGGTAGCTACCATGAAAGAAGCGGGAAATGGAAATATTGCAGCTGTAAACAAACGGGGGGCACCCATTTCACATCAGGATCAACTAATTTTCAAAAACCAAACATTTGAAGACGTAGTCATGTTGCTTGAAAATACATACGCGGCCGATATCATTTATAATGAAAGCAATATTAATCCAATAAAAATTACAGGCGAGTTTAAACCTACAGACCGTTTACTGGATATTCTCAACATCATATGTATGCCCAACGGCCTTCACGTAGTCCAAAAAGGCAATACATATATAATTAAATAACACCAAAATATATATCAACAGCTCCGGCCGGAGAATATCCTTATAGAGGGTAACAGGCCACCTTTTACACAAACTAAAACAATTCATATGCAAAAAAGGGTTCTTTCACGCGTACAGCGATTCAACTTTTTGAGCTTGTTCTTACTGCTTGCTTTCTTTTCTAACCAGGTATTTTCCCAGAATTTAAACATGGTTACAGGTATTGTACAAACAGAAGACGGACAGCCGGTTAGGTCGGCTACTATTACTGCAAAAAATGCCCGGTTGCAGTTTTCTACTTCTACCATCTCCGACGAAAAAGGAACGTTTAAATTTGCTACCCTTCCCGCCGATTCAGGTTTCAGTTTTCTTTTTTCGCATTTGGGCTACGTTAGCCAGGAATTAACCGGGTATACTGTAAAACAAAGGGAAACTATTACACTGATTGTAAAATTAAAGGCAAGTTCCCTGCAATTGCAAAATGTAGTGGTAATTGGTTATGGCACGCAAAACAAAAGAGATATCACCACGTCCATAGCTTCTTTGAAATCGGACCAGATCAACAATTTTGCAGCAACAGGATTAGATAAAGCACTAACCGGCAAGTTGGCAGGCGTACAGGTTTTACAGCCCAATGGCTCCCCCGGTGCAGGAATTTCTATCATGGTACGGGGCAAGGGCACTGTTACAGCCGGCAGCGACCCTTTGTATGTTGTAGATGGTGTGCCACTATCGGATAATGAAGTTAATGGTCCCGGTTTTAAAGTAAATCCACTCAATGCATTAAACGTAAATGATATTGAAAGTGTAGACATATTGAAAGACGCTTCGGCTGCCGCCATTTACGGTTCAAGGGGGTCTAATGGCGTTGTTATTATCACCACTAAAAGAGGCAAAAAAGGCAAGCCGTCTTTTAACCTCAACAGCTATTATGGTATTCAGTCTGCCTCAAAAAAGATCCCTATGCTGGATGCATACCAGTATGCAGAGTTGATTTATGATGCGCATAATAATACGTATTTTGATTTGCTGGCTGATAGAGGCCTTACAGGCAGCGCCTCGGACGATAATGCAACCCGCTTAAACAAATTAGGGGCTTCCCCTACCAATACCAGCCTGGCTTATTTATTACCACCTGAAATCTTTCCTTACCTGAATAGGCAGGAAGGTCTTACCAATACAAACTGGCAAGATGAGATATTCAGGAATGCACCCATGCATAGCAATACGATTTCTGTGGCTGGGGGTTCAGATAATATAAAATACTATGCATCTGGAAATTACCTTGATCAAAAAGGTATTGTAATTAATTCCGGATACAAAAAATATAGTGGCAGGGTAAATATCGATGCTGCCTACCAACGACTGAAATTAGGAGCCAGTATCAACGTCAATCATGCGGTGTACAACTACCTGCCTACCGAAGGAAGATTTAACGACAACAACGAAAATGTTATTTCCGGAGCATTGGCAGCAGCACCGTTTTTCCCGGTATACAATAACGACGGCACCTATAATTTCGACCAGTATAAATGGCAATATTCCCAGTCTAATGCTGCTAACCCGGTTGCTCTAGCCATGCTGAAAAAAGATAAAACCTATGAAATGAAGCTATTGGGAAATGTATTCGCTGAATATGAAATGTGGAAGGATATAAAATTTAAAACATCTTTCGGAGCCAATATTAGTAATTTCGACAGAAGTACCTACCGGCCAAGTACATTGCCTAGTCCTACTACCCGGCTTACGCCTTCGATACCAACCGGCCTTTATATCAATTCCCAAACCATCAATTGGGTATTTGAAAACACCTTATCGTACACTAAAAAGATTGGCTTCCATTCCATCAAACCAATGGCAGGATTTACTGCGCAAAAAGAACGCAGTTCGGCAAGTTCGGTTTCAGCCACCGGCTATCCCAACGATCTGGTGCAAACGTTAAATGGAGCAGCTAATATCTCAGGTTTTACAGCAGCAATCAACGAATGGTCATTATTATCGGCGCTGTGCAGGGTGCAATATAGTTTTAAAGACCGCTACCTGGCTTCAGCAGCTATACGGGCCGATGGTTCGTCGAGATTTGGGCCCAACACTAAATGGGGATATTTTCCTTCGGCCTCATTGGGCTGGAATGTAAGCGATGAGGAGTTTATGAAAAATAGTAAGCTGATCAGTTCCCTGAAACTAAGAACAAGCTTTGGCGTTACCGGTAATTTTGCAATAGGGAATTATGCTTACCTGTCGTTATTATCTCCGGCCAATTATGTATTTGGTAGCACCTTACATCCTGGTTTGTATCAATCTACCGCTGGTAATCCTGATTTGGGTTGGGAAAAAACTTCGGCTGTTAATATGGGCGCTGATATTGGTTTCCTTAATGAGAAACTGCACCTGACGATCGATATTTATAATAATAATACCAGAGACCTGTTGCTGAATGTGCCTGTACCGCAAAGTTCAGGATTTGCTTACAACCTTATCAACATTGGTAAAGTAAATAACAGGGGCTTTGAGGTAATGCTTTCTAATCACCACGAGATTGGCCGGTTTACACTATCCAATACCTTTAATTATTCTATCAATAAAAACAAAGTGCTCGATCTGGGTGGTGCCAACTCGATTATCTCACAGGCCCAGAGTGCTATTTATTTTATTACCCAGGTAGGGCAGCCGATAGGCAATTATTATACGCTGGTAAAAACAGGCGTATATAAAGACCAGGCAGAAATAAATGATCCCAAAAGTCCTAAAGTGCCCGGCGCCAAACCCGGTGACTTCAAATATAAAGACATAGACGGCAATGGAATTATTGACGCCAATGATAAGACCATTACAGGCAACTACATGCCAAAATTCATTTATGGATTTTCAAGCCAGTTGCAATATGGTGTATTTGATTTAAATGTAGCATTACAAGGGGTGTATGGTAATACGATTGCGAATATCAACCAACGCCACATGAACAGTACAGAAAGCTATGCCAATAACACTACAGATGCTTTAAACAGGTGGCGTTCTCCCTCAGATCCCGGAAATGGCATTATAGCCAGGGCTAACCGCAGCCAGCGCGGATTAAATGCAACTATATCTACCTATCATCTGTCAAGCGGATCTTACATGAGAATTCGTGATATAACGCTAGGTGTTTCTATACCTTCCAAAAATGCTCAAAAGATAGGAATTAACAATGCCCGGTTTTACATCACGGCCCAAAACCCTTTTACATTCACCCGGTATAACAGCTTTAATCCTGAAGTAAGCATTGACACCAATCCTTTAACACCAGGCATTGATTATGGTACGTATCCCCTGGCTAAGGCATTCTTCTTTGGTGTAAACCTGAATTTTTAAAATAGTCAAACATACAATATGAAAAAAAATATAGTCGTAACATTTATTGGTTGCCTAACATTGTTTGCCTGCAAAAAAGAGTTTTTAACGATTGTGCCCCAATCGCAAGCTACTGACGCCAATTTTTATAAAACATCATCCGATATTACCAATGCATTAACCGGTGCCTATGCTTCGTTACAGGCTCCTACCATGTACCACGACCGGTTTATTACCCTTATGGAAACAAGGGGTGATAATATAGAAGACATCAACCCCGGCGCCAATGCTGGCAGGGATTATAATATTGACCGGTTCCTTGCAAAATCCGATAACGTTGCCCTGCAAGAAACGTGGGGTGCTTTATACAATGCCATATCCCGGTGTAACACAACCCTTGCTCATTTGGATGTGGTGGACAATGCTTCACTCAAAGCACAGTATGAAGGAGAATTACGATTTTTAAGAGCATTGCATTATTTTAATATTGTAAGGTTATGGGGCGCTGCGCCACTTGTATTACAGCCCATTTCGGCAGATGAAGCAAAAGTTTTAAGCCGCAATTCAGAGCAAGAAATTTACACTGCCATAGAAAATGATTTAAACACCGCTATTACTTTGTTGCCTGCTCTATATACTAATAAGGCAGATGCAGGCAGGGCAACCCAGGGAGCTGCCAAAGCCTTGCTGGGGAAAGTATATTTATTCGAAAAAAAATATCCCCAAACAGTTGCCATATTAAAAGATCTCTTACCTGCCGGAACAAATGCATATAAGTATACGTTACTACCCAATGTAGCCGATGTATTCAGCGTAAACAACAAGCTGAACGCAGAAATTATTTTTGCTGTGCATTATGATAAAACCAAAACAGGGCAGGGGCATAGTCTTGCAACTTATTTTAATCAGCCTGCGCTGGACCCCAAATTACTAAACGCCTATGAAGCCAACGATGCAAGAAGAGACCTGCTGAATACAGTAACACTGGATGTAAACAATAAACCGGTAAAAAAATATTACGATACATTCGATCCCACCAATTTAACGCTGGGAAATGATTACATCATTCTGCGTTATGCCGATATTTTGCTCATCTATGCAGAAGCGTTAAATGAAACAGGTTATAATGGTGATATAAATGGAGATGCTTTTGTTTTCCTGAATGCAGTGCGGTCAAGAGCAAATGCATCTACGTATTCAGCAGCAGATCTGCCTGATCAGGTTTCTTTTAGAAATGCGGTACTGAAGGAAAGACGGTTGGAGTTTCCTCTGGAACTGCAACGCTGGTTTGACCTGGTGCGCACCAATACGGCCATCCCGGCACTGCAAAACTCAGGATTGACACCCATCAATATTCAAGCCTATCAATATGTATATCCTCTACCTCAAACTGAGATAGATATCATGAATAACCCAAATACTTTTCATCAAAACACAGGTTATTAATTCATACCTGTTCAATAAGGTAGCTTAAACCACAAAATCAGTATAATGAAACTTTTTTCAAAGATTATAATAGCAATGCTCCTGGCATGTATGGCTATTAACGGGTGGGGCCAAAACGAACAATCATTTAAAAGTATTTTAAAACAACTGCACAATCCTTCTGGTAAAAAAGTGTTGGTAACAGCCCACCGTGGCGACTGGCGTAATGCACCAGAAAATTCATTACAGGCATTTAAAACTGCTATCGAAATGGGTGTTGATATCATTGAGCTGGATTTGAATAAAACAAAAGACGGCGTTTTAATAATTATGCACGATGAAACAATTGACAGAACCACTGATGGTACAGGGAAACCATCTGACTATACTTTAGAAGATATCAAAAAGTTTCATTTGAAAAACGGCCTGGGAAGGCTTACCTCACATACTATACCTACTTTGGAGGAAGTAATGCGTTTGGTTAAGGGAAAGGTATTGGTAAACCTCGACAAAAGCTACAATTATTTCCAGGAAGCTTATCAAATAGTAAAAGCTACCGGCACTTTACAACAAGCAATTTTTAAAACTGATGCCACATACCCGGAAGTCCGAAAAAGATACCCAGACATTTTGGATAACCTTGTTTTCATGCCAGTTGTAAATTTAGATAGGCCGAATGCCAGGCAAATTATTGATGAATACCAGCATCAAATGAAGCCTGTTGCTTTTGAATTGATTTTTCAGAAAGACACTTCTGAAATTTTATCAAATAACAATTATATCAACATGCGCGGCTCAAAAATATGGATGAATTCGTTGTGGGCAAGCCTCTGCGCGGGACATGATGATGACCGGGCTGTAGATACCGGCGATACAAAGAACAGTTGGGGGTGGCTGATAGCCCACGGTGCTAACATACTGCAAACCGACAGACCTGCTGAATTGCTCATGTATTTACAAAAGAAAAAATTACACGACTAAGTATTGCAGCGAACTATGAAAAAAATACTTCCGTTCCTCTTTTATTACCTTTTCATCTCTTTCAGCTTATATGCTCAAACAGGAATTCAGATCCAAAGACCAAAACTCATAATAGGAATTGTTGTAGACCAAATGCGCTATGATTTTCTTTACCGGTACTACAACAAATACGGAAATGATGGATTTAAAAGATTAATGAAGGAAGGTTTCAATTGCCGCAACCATCAATTCAATTACACGCCAACCGTAACAGCTGCTGGCCATGCAGCTATCTACACAGGTTCTATTCCTGCTATAAACGGCATTGTTGGAAATAACTGGTACGATAGAAACCTGGGCAGAAGTATGTATTGTGTGGAGGACTGTACTGTTTCAACCGTTGGAAGTACTTCCAGAGATGGATTGATGTCACCGCGGAATCTTTTAGCCGCCACCATTACAGATCAACTCAAATTAGCTTCTAATCAAAGAGCAAAAGTTATAGGCATTGCTTTAAAAGACCGGGGAGCCGTACTGCCTGCAGGACATTCGGCTAATGCTGCATATTGGTTGGATACACAAACAGGTCAGTGGATCACCAGCAGCTATTACATGAATCACTTGCCGGAATGGGTAAGGCAATACAACCAAAGCCAAATGCCTTCGCAACTTGTAATGTCTGAGTGGACAACTTTATTACCCATTGATCAATATACCGAAAGTGATATAGATGATAATGTTTATGAAAAACCATTTCCATCAGAAGCCCGGCCTGTGTTTCCTCATAGCTTTACAGATAGTTTATCCCGTAAAAATATAAGTAACTTGGTCCGGTGCACTCCTTTGGGTAACACGATCACTGTAAATTTTGCTATAGAAACTATACAAAGAGAATGCTTGGGGGCATCTGGAGAAACCGATTTTCTTACTATCAGTTTTTCTTCAACCGATTACGTGGGTCATGCCTTTGGGCCATACTCTATTGAAGTGGAAGATACTTACCTGCGATTGGATAAAGAAATAGCCCGGTTACTGAAGTTTTTAGATCAACATATCGATAAACAAAATTTGTTGCTGTTTCTTACTGCAGATCATGGTGTGGCAGAAGTGCCAGCATATGCCGCAAAATGGAAACTTCCACAAGGTATAGCCAATAAGACAGCGCTACAATCTGCATTTGAAAATTTTCTTCAAAAACGATTTGGGGAAGGAACGTTTATTGTAGGTGAACTGAACAATCAAAATCAGTTGTATTTGAATGCGGCATTGCTTCAGGCAAAACATATTGCCATTAGCCAAGTGAAACAGGGGTTGGATAGTTTTGTTCAGGCACAGCACTGGAATTTTCAGTTCATTAACTTACACGATTTATCTACTGCCAATTTACCCGGCTATCAACTTGATCTCATTAAAAATGGAATACAGCCTGAACGTAGCGGCGACCTGATGTTGCTTTTTCCACCAGGTTGGATCATTAACGATGTCAAAGGCACAACGCACAGCACCGTTTACCGTTATGATACTCATATTCCATTGTTATGGTATGGCTGGCATATCAAAAGGGGGCAAACCTTCACCAGAACACAGAGTACAGACATTGCACCCACCATTGCTGCTCTTATTAGTTTGCAGGAACCGGGTGGTTGCGTGGGTGAGCCAATAACGGATATGACGGAATGAAGTGGATATTTTAGACAAGCAATCGTTTAAGCCCCCTGTTTCTACAGGGGGCTTTTTGAAAATTTTAGTGGAGAACAGACTAAATATCTCAAATGAAACCAAGAATAAATCATAAAGTGTCAATTTTGCTGATTGATG
>CBKWHA010000145.1:0-13354 GCA_966674115.1 uncultured Chitinophagaceae bacterium | reverse complement strand
TATTGTACTACTTACCTATATCAATACCAAAGGAATCAAAAGCGGGAAGCTGATTCAAACTACCTTTACCCTTACGAAACTTATAAGCTTGTTCGGCCTGATCATTTTCGGATGCCTGTCATTCAAGGCAGATATTTGGCAAAGCAATTGGGCAAATGCCTGGAGCATGAACAAACTGAATGCAGATGGGTCTACAGCTTCCTATACTACAATCGCCGCTTTTGGTGCTATCGCTGCCGCCATGGTAGGCTCCATATTCAGTAGCGACTCCTGGAACAATGTAACCTTTATTGCCGGTGAAATCAAGAACCCCAAACGCAACGTTGGTCTTAGTTTGTTCCTGGGCACCCTTGTGGTCACTT
This sequence comes from uncultured Chitinophagaceae bacterium, assembly GCA_966674115.1. Lineage (GTDB taxonomy): Bacteria > Bacteroidota > Bacteroidia > Chitinophagales > Chitinophagaceae > Flavisolibacter. The sequence goes on along the minus strand of CBKWHA010000145.1, from coordinate 12,992 downwards.
TGATTTACATTGCTACTAATGTCCTGTACGCAGCAGTTTTGCCCTTACAGGAAATTGCTACTGCAGATAAAGATCGGGTAGCGGTAACGGCATCACATGTCATATTTGGCAATGCCGGAACTTTTATCATTGCAATGATGATCATGATTTCCACCTTTGGCTGTAATAATGGCCTTATCCTGGCTGGTGCAAGGGTTTATTACACAATGGCGAAAGATGGTGTATTTTTTAATAAAGTGGGTCATCTCAATCAAAATGCAGTTCCTGGATATGCATTGTGGTTACAATGTCTCTTTGCTTGCGCATGGTGTTTAAGTGGCAGGTATGGCGATTTGTTGGATATGATTTCTTTTGTCGTAGTTGGTTTCTATATGCTTACAATTATTGGTATTTTTATCCTTCGCAAAAAACACCCCCACGCAGATAGACCCTATAAAGCCTTTGGATATCCCATTCTACCCATAATTTATATACTAATGGGATTGGCCTTTTGTAGTCTATTGATAGTTTACAAACCCAAATTTACCTGGCCTGGTTTGATCATTACCTTATTAGGTATCCCAATCTACTATCTGGTTGTTTCGAAGAATAAAACCGCCCCTGTTTCAAACTTGAAAATTGCACTCAACAAACCGGAAGAAGTTTAAATTACCTTATTAATGCTTTTATTCGACCACCGAATAAACCGAATAAACTCTAAGTATAACAATAAAAAAGCGACAGATTATGCCTGTCGCTTTTTTATACCTAATTAATAAATAATATCTTAAAATTCCCCCATATTGCGATTAGGCGGATCTACACCTAATAGAGCCTTAACAAAGAAGTCTCTTTTCTTTTTTCTGCCATAAGGTCCCCCATCACTATGTCCCATGCCTGGTATTGCCAAAAAATCAAAAGTCTTACCTGCTTTTATCAACGCATCAGCAACGCGGTATGTTGATTCCGGGGGCACATTGGTATCCGCTTCCCCTACAATCAGCAATAAATTGCCTTTTAACTTATGGGCATTTGTAACATTAGACTGCTCCTCATAATGCATCCTCACCGGGTAACCCATCCACTGCTCGTTCCACCACTGCTTATCCACCCGGTTATCGTGGCAGCCACAGGCCGCAACAGCAGCAGTATAAAACTCTGGATGAAAGAGCAAGCCTCCCAAAGCGTTTTGCCCACCTGCAGAAGTACCATACAGTCCGACCCTGGTAGTATCCACATATGGATATTTTGCTGCTAAAGCCTTGATCCAGCGTATGCGATCCGGAAATCCTGCATCTGCTAAATTCTGCCAGCAAACATCATGAAATGCTTTGGAGCGGTTAGCAGTTCCCATACCATCTATCTGCACCACAATAAAACCCAACTCTGCCATGCTTTGCATTTCACCATAGGTCATAAAATTTTTGGGAACAAAAGCATCCTGCGGCCCGGCATAAATATTCTCAATTACCGGATACCTTTTACCTGGGTCAAATTTGCTGGGACGGCAAACTACCCCCCATATATCAGTGACTCCATCTCTTCCCTTTGCCACAAACACTTCCGGCAATGGCACGCCTGTAGCCAGGTAAGAAGAAATATCAGCTTTTTCCAGTTCCATCAACAATTTGCCATTGGTTGTACGGCGCAACTCAGTTACCGGAGCTATAGCAGGTTGCGAATAGGTGTCTATGAAGTACTTCCTGTCAGGCGAAAAACTAACCTGATGATTCCCCACTGCTGGTGTCAGATTGATTAAATTCCTTCCATCAAAACCAATACGATAATAATGTATGTTATATGGATCTTCCTCCTGATTCATACCACTTGCAGAAAACCCGATTTCCCGTTTCTTTTCATCCACGCTATCAATATTTCGTACTACCCAATTCCCTTTTGTGATTAATTGCACACTTCCTTTTATAGCGTCAACCAGGTAAATGTGCTTCCACCCATCTTTTTCCGATGTCCAGATGATCTCATTTGTATTCTTTAGGTAATGAGTAAATATGCGTGATTCATAAATGAAAGTATTAGTCTTTTCATCTACTATATTCCTGGTATTGCCGGTAAAAGCATCCACTTCAATAATGCGAAAACGCTGATGGCCACGATCTGTTTTTTCGTAGGTAAAATAGCGGCTATTGTCTTTTCGCCAAATAGGCAAGGGCATACCCAGAAAATCATACAGCTCTGTATTTACTTTTATTGCCTTCTTTTTATCCAGAAGGAAGACAAACATCTCATAACTGGTAAATTCATCTCCGGGCTGTGCATATGCATTAGACTTCAATTGTCCTCTGGTTGTATTGGGCACCGAGCTTAATATATAAAATACCTCTTTATCTTTCTTAGGGTCAATTTTATAGCCAATGCAATAATCGCTGCCCGGCGACCATACCAATTCACCATAAGGTTGTTGCTCTGTCCCGTCTGTTGTGAACTGGATTTCTTCTCCTCCGTTGGCGGGCCGTACATAAACGTTATAGTCTCTAATAAAAGCAACCCATTGTTTATTGGGTGAAATACTATCTCCTTTTATATAATGCTGATCCCACCGGCTATAGGGTTTAAAACCTGTCAGACGTACAACAAACGAACTATCAGACGGTGGTTCAAGTAAGCGTGTACAACTGTAATTGATTAGATCACACTTCCAAAACTGGTCATTAATTTGGATGATGGCTTTATCAGTACCTTGAAATACCTGGTCTGAAATTTTCATCCTCTTTCCAAAGACTTCATTTCCAGATGCTTTACTCAATGCTGCAGCAAGTTTCGTATGGTCAAAAGCCAGTTGCTTTTTATTTTTAACAGCATCAACTAAAACGTACTCAATTACACTATCATTTAAAACATTCTTGTACCAGAAAGTTTTTCCATCCTTTTCCCAATTTGCCTGCACGCTCATTTTAAACACAGTATTTTTGGTTGTGCTATCCAGCAAAGCAGCCCGTTGGTAACGCTCCAATACTTCTATCCTGGATGGTTGATAGGGTGGTAAAAGATTTGAAGAAGATGCATCAGCAAAAGATGGTCCTGACTGTGCATAAACCAAATGTGCTAAAGCAACAAATAGATTTGAGGTAAATAGATTTCTACAATAAAACATGTTGCTATAATTAAAACTAATTCTTTCTGACAGCTTCACCTTTCCAGGCCATATCTTTCAATCGCAGAATATTAATAGAGTAAGGCTTTAAAGCAATCTGATAGTGGTCTGTTATACCAGTAATTGTCGTTTGTTGAGGTACATATTTTGCAGGTTCATCTAAAGAGTTTTCTGCCTCCGGCGACTCAGCTGAAATTGTAGTTAAGGTAGCAACTGAACCAACCTGTGAACCATTTACCTTCAAAGTTATATGGTAAGATTGATCAGATGCATTTACCACTTTTACAATCACATCACCTGTTTTATGTTCCCTTCCTGCTATACTGAAAAACTTAGGGGGCTCTGTATAGCTCATTAATAGTTGGCCATCCAGGTAACAATCAACCCGGTCATAACCTACTTCAAGTCTAATATCATACCACCTGTTGGTCTCAATTGGAGTTGGTAATCTTTTTTGTGTGGTAAGGTCTGCAACATCAAATCCTTTGGTAACGGATTCAAATACACTGTTGCGATTCACGTAAGAGCCAATGTGTGCTCGCATCATGGCACCATCGTCTTTTACAGCAAAAGGAATGATAAAAGCATTGGTAGCATCACTGGTTTTACGCGCTTTCAATTGCAAAGTATAAACACCAAAACTCTTTACAGGCAACCAGGCAAAGCGCTGAGGTCCCTGTGCAGTTTGTGCAAAAACACTGTCCCTGGCTTTCCATTCGCCATGAACCGGTTTCCATTCCTGAGACCTGTTCATAAAATCACTGCTATATACAACCTTGCCATTTTCAATAACCTGTATATCCTTGAATTCGGCTTCTGTATCCCAAGTAGCCAATCCGATACTTCCTTTATATAAGGGCTCTTTCTGAACAACCGGAACTATATTGGTTTCAGTAGATAAATTTTGGTCGGCCCTGTGCTCATTGAATAGCTTGATCGTGTGGTAGGAAATACGGCCAAAACTTTTAGCCGCATCAAAGTTGATCAGGTTTACAGGCCAGTCCACATCGTTTACGTTTACCAAAAGTGGCGCATAGCTTGACAACTTTACAAGGTCGCCATTGCGCTCCATAGCCATTATATACACGGCATCACTTAAAGCTGCCAGCATATTGCCTTTACTTACACCTGCATTGGTGGCATATTCTCCTACATACAGATCCCAATCTCCTCTTTTGTACTTGTCAAAATGATCGTAATTGCGCATGGACCAATAAGCCCATTTATAGGCATGTTCATCCGCTATGTCCACCTTGTGCATGCTATCCAGTGTGCGCCGGTTCACATCACCTATACCCATGCTGGCAATGATCTGGATCTGGGGATACTTCTTTTTTATAGCATCATAAAACCAATTGTACCGCCTTGAATAACGCGGGCCCACTTGCTCATTACCAACTTCAACATACTTCAACGGAAATGGTTTAGGATGACCATTTGCAGCGCGTACTTTCCCCCATTTAGAAGTAACCGGACCAATTGCATACTCAATCCCATCCAGTACATCCTGAATGATGGAATCAACGCCTTCATCCGGAATGAACGTACCACTTCGAAAATCGCAGGATACCCCTGCATTGAAAACATACATGGCATCTGCACCTATATCTTCACAAAATTGTAAGAACTCATGATAACCAAATCCATCGCTCGACCAATACCCCCATGGGCTATAAGTACCCGGCCTTTTTTCTATAGGACCAATACTACGCCGCCAATTGGGTGCATTCTCGATATTGATGCCTTCCACAAAACAGCCTCCGGGCCAGCGTACAAAAGCAGGTTTCAGATCTGCAAGATATTGGGCAAGGTCAGCCCGTAATCCATTGGGTCTGTTCTTAAATGTCTTCGCAGGAAAGAGAGAAACAAAATCCAGCCAGACAGTCCCTGTACCACCAAAGCTCATAACAAACTTTGCTTTGGGATCACTTTGCAAAGCTTGTAACTTACAGGTATATTTCTTCCAATTAACACCTGCAACTGATTTGAACTGGTAACTGGCTAATACCTTACCATCAGCCGACTGCAATGACACAGTAAGTGGCCCACTATATTGATCTGCACGTACATAAAAACTTAAATGATAAGTTTCTCCTTTTACAGCATTGATCCCCCAGAAACCTTCATTGACAAGATCATTCCTGCCCTTTGCATCCACTTTCTTTAAGGAAACCTGCAAAGAGTTGGGTGTTGCATTATTCAGTGGCTTTTCCTGGGTAAGCGCAAGGCTGATATCTGCAAGACCACTTGTTTGTAACGACCAGGCTGGCCATTTACTGGTGAGTTCCCACTTCATTTTCCAGTCGCTCACCCCATTATTAGGAATAGAAAAATGGGGAGTTCTGTTCGGAACAATAAATCCATCCTGGTAAGTTGTAGCCAGCGGTAAACGAGACTCTTCAAAACCTCTGTTTTGAATCAGTTCTGCATATAAACCACCTTCTCCGCCATGGCTGATTTCTTCAAAAAAGATACCGTGCAGCATAGGTGATACAGTAGCACCTAGCTTATTGGCATCGATAGTAATAGTTGCCGTTTGCTGGCACCATGCAAAAACAGAAACCATCCCCACGATGATCAGCAATACAATTTTATTCATTTTACTTCTTACTTTACCTTCCATTCATGAATGCCGGTAGAATGATTTTCCGGCAACTGAACTTCTAACTTCAATGCGGTTGTTTGAACTGGTTCAAATTTGACAACGTTAAACCTATCTTTTGCTATTTCATATTGCGTAGTATTATTTACTGGCACCCACTCTTCACCTTTCTTGTAATAAATTTTCCAGGAAACTGGAATGCGGCACCCTCCAAATGGGCCATCATCATACCAGTAAACTTCCGATTCCGAAACAGTAGCATCCTTCTCAAAATTATACTGCACAAACTCTGTGGAGTTGTTTTTGGGCCACCAATGTAAATAGGTATTATTCTGATCTGCGGAATTCATGGGTTCTATCTGATCATTCAAAGCCATAAAAGACCGGGTATTTCTGGATGAAGAAACTACTTTGCTGGTTGCGGCAATGGTTGGAGCTGGTTTTGGCCTAGCTGCAGATTCTTCATAAGGTATCCAGACCATCATTTCATTAGATCCTCTATTGGCCCAGGTATAATATGGAATAGCCACCACTTCTTGGTCACTTTTGAGTAAAACATCAGAATTCAACTGGCGCTTGGCGCTGGAACCATTAGCAGTTAATACAGTTACACCATTCAAAAAGTTCTCTTTATAGACAGCTTGCACAGGCGCGTCTTTGGTTACAAGTATGTTTTGAACAAGGCTATCCTTATTATCAGGTCCTTCCAGGCAATACACAATAGGCCCGCGCTGTAAAGCAAAACGTCCGGCATCATCTTTTACCTTTTCATTGGCTATGATCTTTTGTGGTTCCATTGGAAAATCAACACTTATCTGATCACCCTTCTTCCAAGTCCGTTTTAATACGGCATATCCTTTCTTCATTTCATATTGAATAGGCTTACCGTTTAAAGTAATGACTACGGGTTCCTTCATGGTATCCATATATTGGTACAAATCACTGGGTATGGGCATTTGCTGTGCCCATCCTGGTATTCTTATATTCACTGTAAAAGAATTGCTCTTTACAGGATCAATTTGAATATTCACTCTTCCTTCCCAAGGGTAATTGGTTGTTTGAGTCACCTTTACAGTGCCAAAAGGCAATTGAATGCTGCTGGTATTACCCATAAAAAGGTTTACATACAACTCATTCTTGTTTTGTGCATATACATATCCGGGCACTGATGGCAAAAAGCGGGTCATGTTGGAGATACAGCAAGCACAACTAAACCAGGCACTGCGCTGGTGCTGTCCCATAGAAGCCAATGGATTAGGATAAAAGAAACGGCTGCCACTCAATGACAAGCCAGACAATAACCCATTATATAATGTCCTTTCCAGCACGTCTATATATTGGGCATCTCCATGCAACAAAAACATGCGTTGGTTCCAGTATACATTTGCAATGGATGCGCAGGTCTCTGCATATGCAGACATGTTAGGCAATTGGTAAGCCTTTCCAAAGGCTTCTCCGGCACCAGTCGCCCCAATCCCACCTGTAATGTAAATTTTCTTTCCTACAACATCGCTCCAGATATCATCAATCGCTTTCAAATACCGTTGGTCCCCGGTTAGTGCAGCAATATCAGCCATACCTGTATACATATAAGTGGCACGAACAGCATGTCCCACGGCCTCATGCTGCTCAACAACTTTTTGATGCCCCTGGTGGTACTCGCTTCCTTTAGGACCTCTGACATCTAAAAAAAACTTGGCCAGGTCCAGGTATTCTTTCTTACCGGTTACCCTGTACATTTTAGCCAAGCCTAGTTCCACGATCTGGTGCCCGGGATATTTTTCTTCTTTACTCCAACCAAAATCCCTAACCAGCAGATCAGCATTTTTAATAGCAATGTTCAATAAGTTCTTTTTACCTGTTGCCTGGTAATGAGCTACGGCAGCCTCAAATAAATGACCAGAATTATACAATTCATGGCTCAGATCTTCCTCTTTTTCCCACCGTTTAGATCCAATCCAGTCATGTGGTTTGGCAGTCTTTGCAGTACGGAAGGTATACAGATATCCATCAGGTTCCTGCGCTGCACCAATAATTGAAATCAGTGAATCCAGATATCTTTCCAGTGCAGGATTTGGCTTTACCTGTAAGGCATAAGAGGCGCCCTCAATAACTTTGTATAGATCTGTGTCATCAAATGTGTATTCGGTCAGTTTATCCCCCTTCTTCTTACCAGCCGCTTTTAAAAAATTATCGATTCGGCCCTCACTATTGCATTTTTCCAACACATAAGGAATAGTAACATTTGCATTCAACTCCATTTTGGGCTGCCAGAAATGATCGTGTACATGTACGTGCGTAAAATCTACTGGCTGTATCGGATAATCCCTGTTTTGTGCAATAGACTTGCAAAGAACAGAGAACATGGAAACAGAAGATAACACAAGGCCTTTAATCAATGCACTGTTTTGCATAAGTTATTTTAGATATGTAAGATAATATAGCTGGTTGATATTATGGTTTCTTAATCACATCACCCAACTTGGCAGTTACAATATAAGTTCCGGGCAAGTTATACTTGATAGTAAATACAGGGTTGATATGCTGGTTGTTGGTTACAAACCTGGAAGGTATCCTGTAATAGCAGATGCCACCGCTCCAGCTTGCTCCCTGTACCTTTGTTTCCGGGAATACCGGAAAACTGGGAACATCAGGGTACTGATACACTAAAGCCGTATCCGTTTTTTCCTCAGGAAAATATGGGTCCCAATGCTTAAAAGTGGGACGGTCTCCCCTGATGGACACCTCTCCATTGTTGGGGTTAAATACCACACCATTTCGATCAACAAACTTAAAAATGATCTTGTTTGGACCATTGGGAATTCTCTGCACAGATACATTAAAAGAGCCCGGAGGCGGAGGATTATTGAACACACCATTATCGTCAGAGGTAGACCAGGCAGTATATATGATTTCATAAGGAGTTGCATTATTCCCTAACTGAATTTCACAAGCATCTTTCAAGATCTTTGTACCACGCACATTACTTACTTCCAGGTCAATTGTATAATTACCAGGTTCTACTTGTGTTGTAGCAGGAGTTAACTCCAGACGCCCTCCGACAGGATTTACATAAAATGGCCGCTTCATGCTCTTTATTATCTTTTTCTCTAAAAGCGCTACAGTGGAATCTTCATAAGTAATAGAGCCAGAAAAGGCGGTAACTTCACGCTCTACAAGCATACTGTCTGCTGATTTTCCGGTAGCTTTATTTCTGATACTCATTAGCTTCACGGACAAAGGTGAAGTTGAACCATCCACCTCAAGAGGAGCAGAATAGGCCACTCTCCCAATGGGTGCCACAAAAGGATTCGCTCTGTAAAAAATGTTATCGCTCAAAAAGCCTTCCTCAGATTTTTTACAACCACTTGAAAGTACGGCAGCAATACAAACCGGGATGAATATAGTAAACCGTTTCATTATTTTAATTTAAATGTGTTAGATAAGCATCAAAGTCTAATTAAAAACGGACAAATACATGTGTATTACTCAAAACATGTAGTGTTGTTCCGGACGATGTTTCTATACCTGTTGTTTGGCATACTACCCTGGTATCTCTGTTTGGATCGTTGGGATCCACCGTACCATTTGGATCATCAAGATCGCCTCTGACTCTGGTATAGTATAACATGAACACCGGTGTACTTGACCATTGATAGTAAGCAGGATCAGTTTGTTTTATTTTATGAACAGCAGCATTGGTTTTGCCCAAAGTTTGCACCTTTGATGCCACCTCTGACGCATTGGCCAACGTTAACTTATCGGAGAAAAGATATTGACGTATGGAATCAGCATTGATTTCCTTATAGAGTGTATCCATTGTATAAGGATTGTTCTCATCTCTTCCTGATTTTTTTAATAGAAAAAATTTGTTAATGGAATAATCTGTAGGTGCAAAAAATGTCTTTGCATTATTGACTTCATCCTTTAATCCAAAATGATCAATGATAGCGATCAAAGAATCAAAAGAATTCCAGGAATGTGTTTTTAAATAATCATACGTACTGAGTGGAGTAGCCGCTTCATGATTGCCTTCATCTGTTAAATACTCAGACTTTTTACAGGAAGTCATACTTATAATAAGCAGCAGATTTAAATAGAAGAAGCCTGTAATATATTTTTTCATAACATCTTATTTAGCCAGGTTACATCCTTGTTTTCCAGTAATCTGTTTGGGTTAATAGAGGGTTCAATGTCATCAGATAAGGTTCAATAGGCCAGTAATACTTCTTTGCATTAAACTGGTCACTAGTCATGCGACTTCCGCCAAATTTTAAAACACCCTTGGCCCTTCCCAATCTTACCAGATCATAAAATCGATGGCCTTCCAGGAATAATTCCCTCCCTCTTTCATCTATAATAAATTCCAATAATTGAGCATCGTCTCCGGTATAAGCAGGTATTTGAGCAAGATTCCGAATCTGGTTAACCAGTGTTCTTGCTTCGCCATAATTGCCAGTTGCAGCAAGGGCCTCAGCTTTTAACAATACAATATCAGATAAACGGAATACAATGATATTGTTCTGAGCAACAGGTCCTGTTTGGTTTTGTCCGGTATAAACAATATTGGAATATTTGATACTAATGGGCTCTGTACTTTGGAAGAAGGCAAACCCGTTTTTTACTCTCAGATCAGCAGCAGAATCAGTATATTTTTGGTAGAGCGTTGCTTCGTCTAGAGGTAATACAGGTACATTAATACCAGTTCCTAAATAGGGAGATCTTAGTGTAAGCAGCGAAATACTATAAGAATAGGCATCTACACCCTCATTCGATGCATTCTGTGCAATTTCAAAAATTCCTTCTGTTGATTGCCCCTTGAATATAGTAAGATAATTATTGCGGTTAACAAGTGAATACCCGCCTTTCTGAATCACTGAATCAGCGGCCGCTGCAGTAGCTGAATAATTACCACTCCATGCTTGCACATGAGCCAGCAAAGCGTATACAGCTCCCTTATTGGCTCTTACAGCCCGATCGTTAGAATTTGTTACGCCCCATTGTAAACGTTTTGCTGCTTCTGAGATGTCTTTCTTTACTTGTTCCAAGACCTGTTCCTCTGTGCTCCTTGGTAAGTTCTCCGCATTGGCAAAGTCACTGTTTGTTTTCAAAACAAGGGGTACACCGCCCCAAACTCTAGCCATATAGAAGTAGGTAAATGCCCGCAGGAAATAAGCTTCTCCGATCAACCTTTCTCTGGCTGTTTGAGCGTCGCCAGAATTAAATTTATTCAGCGGTATATCCGGTAAATTCTCTAAACATCGGTTAGCCTGGTCAATTACTCGGTAGAAATTATCATAGCGGCGCAATTTCATCATTACACGCCAGGTATCGTTATAAGATAGAGATTGATTCCATTCCATCCTGGTAATGGCCCCATATTCCCATTGCCCAAGTTCATATAAAAATTCATCAGTGGGAAAATCACCATATGCATAAAAGGCAACCCCATCATTCAAGGCTTTACGTAATAATGCATAACCACCGGCAACAGCGCTATTGGCTTCACTTTCATTTTTCCAGAAATTCTCATCCGTTGCGGCACTCAGCGGCTCCCTATCCAGAAATTTACTGCATGATACTAGTGTTAGTATACTCAATATGCCTGCACAGATCATCAAATATTTTTTCATTGGTAACAATTTGATTTGTAATTAAAAACTAAACTCAAGACCTACTGTCATTTTCTTTGGAATTGGATAATCGTTTCCTGAAGAATATCCATTAGCTTCAACAGCTTCGGGATCAGGAACAGTTGCCCTGGATAATACCACTACGTTGTCCATAATACCATAGACCCTGGCTCCTTTTAATTTAATACGCTGCAGTAATGTTGGCGGGATGGCATAGGCTAAGTTGATATTCTTTAACCTGAAAAAGCTGGCATCTTCTACATAGATCGACTGGGCAATGTGCCATTTGTCTACTGTGTTGGTAATCAGTGCGGGATATTGTGCATTATCTCCTGGCTTTTGCCAGAATCTGGCATCTTTGAAATCTGAAGCCGGACCTGAATTAGGTCCCCACACGGCATATGGATTGTTAGTGCCTGCATCCTGCATCTTATCTGACAAATAGCCATTCCAAAGTTTTCTACCGGAAATAAATGTGCACAGCACCGAAAGAGATAAGCCTTTATAGGTTAATGTATTGCTGATACCACCAACCAGGTCCGGATTTGGGTTACCCATGGTGATCCTGTCCAGATCATTGATGATATAGTCACCATTCATATCCCTGCGCGCAGGATCGCCTGCTCCAAATAACGGTCCTGTTTGCGTGGCCCAATGCATGCGCTCACCTGTTAAGGGATCAACCGGCACGTCTTTAACACTGGCATAAACACCATCCACCTGCCATACCTGGAAGCTAAATACTGGCTGACCTATTGATAAAGAGCGGCGCATCCATGGTGGCCCATAATAAAAATCACGTCCTCCATTTGGTAGTTTGGTTACATAATTCTGATTGTAGGCAATATTAAAATTAGTGTTCCATTGAAACTTTGATTTGGGGTTCAAGTTCATAGTATTAATATTGAACTCAATACCTGTATTACGCAGACTCACAAAGTTGTTGGACACTGTACTATAACCTGTTGTTGTGGGTACGGTCACATCAAATATTTTGTCTCTTGAATCACGAACATACCAATCGGCAGTTATAGCAATACGGTCCTTGATCAGGTTCAAATCAACACCAACATTTAACTGTGGGCTACGCTCCCATGTAATTTCTTTAGCTGCTGCGGCGGCATAATAATTTGGATATGCCACCGTAGTTCCATTGTATGTGGACATTTGACCTGTGCTGCCCAATCCTAAAGAAGAATTAAAATAGGAACCATCAGAGATAAGATTTATATATTGAGCATAATAGTTACCAGGATCTACCCCTGTAATTCCATAACTGCCACGAAACTTTAAAAAGGAAATGACATTGTCCAAAGGCTCAAAAAACTTTTCATCTGAAGCTACCCACCCTAATGATACAGCCGGGAAAGAGCCCCACCTGTTATCTTTACCATACCTGGATGATGCATCACGACGATAGTTAAGGTCCAACATATAACGCTCTTTATAATTGTATGAAACCCGTCCAAAGAGTGATAACCGGCTGCGTTCTGATGTACCTGAAGAGGCGTATAAGTCAGTTCCCGGGGGTATTCCCTGCACTGTTTTAATGGCACTCAAAGGGATACCGGTTCCGGAAACGTATGTATCGTTATTGATTTGCTCCTCAGCGCCCTGCCCTGCCAGAAAACTGAAATTGTGTACTTTGCTAATTGATTTATAATAG
>CBKWHA010000144.1:0-13505 GCA_966674115.1 uncultured Chitinophagaceae bacterium | reverse complement strand
TTTGGGTTTTTGGGTGCAACGGTTTTTCTGTGCCAGTTGTCAAGAACTAAAATCAATTATGAAAAATTTTGTTGTAACTATTGGTCTTGGCGCGTTGCTTTTATTTTTTGTTAGTTGCGAAAAAGATCAAATCATAGAAAATGCTCCCAACTCTATTTCTATTACCGGAACTTGGGAATTAAAACAAGTGCAGAACGGAATGATACCGACAAAAGAATACGCTTCAGGAAATGGAAATGTCTTACAATTTTCAGACTCCACTTACGAGCGATATACCAATGGAACTCTTGCTAAAAGCGGACGTTACAATATCATCGTAGATACTTCTGTTCAAAAGGAAGTAGGCTTAGTTATTCCTTCCGGAAAATTCAAGCATAGAATTGTATTTGATAATGACTTTACTTCTCAGAAAACCTTCCTTGAAGTTGAGGAAAATAAGCTGACTTTGCTCTCCGGCAATTTTCCTACTGATGGTGGCTCCTTTACATTATACGAAAAGAAAGAAAACAACCATTAACATCAGTTTACCTGTATAACATGCAGAGATTTGTAAGACAATTGCTCTAATAGTTCTTTGAAATTGTGGATCTGATGGGTAAAAATGAATAAGTTATACTACGATACTGACCATCTTGAGTGAAGTGAGCGGAGATACGAATTCCTTGTTCAAAAAAAAGTACAGGAAATAAAAAGCTAATTCATAAGTTTGACACAAAGACTGATGAATTAGGGCTACAAATCAGCGGCTATAAAACGTTAGGCAAAATTTTAAAGCAACCATCAAACTATGCTTATGGAAAAGGGAGTTCTAGCTCTGCGCAAGATGAGAAATTATCTATTCTACCGTGCACTTTTACTTTGCTGCCTGTTCATTTCTACTATTGCCTATTCACAACTGCAAAAAATTTACCTACATCCCAAAGCGGCTGGCAACGGAAAGCAATCACAATTTGTAGATTCTATACGATTGATCCCCTTGGAAATTAAAGAGGGCATTCAATTAGGACGTTATAATAATATTGAGATCACTGAAAAATACTTTCTGATCACCGATTATCCTGGTAAAATCATTCTTGTGTATTCCATGAATGGAAGCTTTATCAAAAAAATAAGTTTCAAAAAACTCGGGGATCTTTTTTATCCGGCTTACAATGCGCATACCAACCAGCTTGTGTTTTTTGGGAATAATAAAAATTATGCGCTTACGCCAAAAGACCAGTTGAAAATAAGGTTGGATTGGAATAACCCCCGTAATAAAAAGTATTTTAGAAAATATACGATTGATTTAAATGATACATCGTTCAATATCAAAAAAGATTTTCCTAATCAAAACGACATTATACGCGCTTACCGGTTTTACGATGATTTTTACTGGCAGGGACAAATCACTACCAGCCCGCTGTATAAAGACAGCCTTGATTATGAGTTCAAGATCTACAAGAACAACCAATTGGTAAAAGGTTACTTTCCTTACAACCGTATTAATGAAACAAGATATTTATATACAAATGAAAGCACATCTTCCACTCCAACTGACATCCCGTATATTCGATTTCTTACCCGCCCTTATTGTGACACCATTTACAAGATGGTCAGGGACAGCTTGTTCCCTCAGTACCAGGTAGTACTGCCGCTGGAAAACAGCCTGCCGCCGTCTTTTTTTACGAAGCCATTTAAAAATAAAACTGAAAGGGAAAACTTTAACCGTAACAATGGATGGATGCTCCACCAGGTTTATAACTTCTATGAAACGCCCAGGTTTATCCATTTAATAGTAGGATATCTCTCTAACTATGATTCCTACATCTATCACAAGCAAACCAATGTTACCTACAAAACCAAAAACATTAAGCCCGATAGCAGCCAGTATAATTTGCAACTACTGGGAGAATTTAACATCTTAAGAAAAGGTGACAGATTATACAAATCTCAAAAGGCCGGTGACCTCATTACATTTTTTGAGCAAAATAAAAATGTGGCGGTTCCCAAAGAGCTCGAAAACTTTTTAAAAAGCAATCCTCCTGCCACTACTCCCATCATTGTTGAATTTAAACTTAAAAACTAACTGTGAAGCATATATCTCTTTTTTGTTTTTTGTTTAGCTGGTGCACGACGGCTTTTTGTCAAACAGGTAAGATAACGGGTTCTGTGATGGACGCAGAAACCAAATCGCCTTTGGAACTGGCTACGGTAAGTATTTTTGGACAGGATTCCAGCCTGGTAGCCTATAAATTATCTGATAAGGACGGGAAGTTCACGATTGAAAAGTTGACTGTGAAAAAAAGGCTTGTAGTTAATGTTACTTATACAGGGTACACCGGTTACAACCGATCGCTTCAACTGGATGCTGCCAGGACCGATACGCTTGCTGTTTTCTTATCGCTGAATAATAAAGACACCAATGCAGTGGTGGTCACCGCCACCATCCCCATCAAGATGAATGGTGACACATTGGAAATCAACCCGGCAGCATTTAAAATGAAGGAAAATGCGGTAGTAGAAGAACTTTTGAACCAGGTTTCCGGCATTACCATCTGGTCTGATGGCACCATAACCGTCAACGGCAAAAAAGTACAAAGCCTACTGGTTGATGGAAAGCCGTTTATGGGATCAACCGATTCCCGTGTGGCAACGCAAAACCTTCCTAAGTCAGCAATCGAGAAAATTCAGCTTTACCAGGAATATGACAGAAGCAATATCAGCCAGCAAAGCAAGCCGCAGGATTCCCTGTTGACCATGAACATTAAGCTGAAAGAAAACAGTAAAAAAGGATACTTCGGTAAAGCCGGAGCCGGTTATGGCACCACAGACCGGTTTGAATCTGATCTTTCTTTCCAGATGTATAGCAAGAAAAGCAGCGGCGGCATAGGAGGAGGATTCAATAATATCAATAAAAATATCGGAAACCTCCAAGAGATGTTTCAGAATAACACCTACAGGAATTACAACCCCAATTTATACAATGTAGGCAGGTTTGGAACAAATGGCATCAATAAGAACCATTCCTTTGGAGGTGTTTTTACACATAGTTTTATTGAAACAGCCAACAGCAGGCAAAACAACCGGATTGCCGTCAATTACAATAAATCAGGATCCGATGCCTATCTCACCGACCTAAGTCTACAGAACAGAACAGCGATCGATAACCCGCAGTTTGTCCGCGAGGAAGGCATACAGAATAACCGCCAGGACAAACATGACCTTGGTATCAATTACGTAAAGACCAATAGTTATTATGATAACCTGAATGTGAACGGTACTATAAACACCACCAATGAAAATGGCAGTTCCTCCCGGTTTACCGAAGTAAGAGATACTGTTAATCGGTTACAAAGTACAAATACGATTATCACGCAGCAAAACCGGAGATCGGATAATGAGTCGCTGAATGTGAATTTTTCCAGGTCAAATTATGAAGACCCTTTAAAAAGTTTCAACGTTCAGTTCAATGCAAGGAGTGGTCAAACAGAATCTGAAAGAGAGGTGAGCAGTATATTTCAGTCCTTTACGGATACTAGTAAGAACACTGCTAATAACCGGCACTATGCTACAAACAATCAAACAGTTAGCCTAGGAGGAACGCTAAATTACGCGGGCTTCAAAAGGTTGCTATTGGGAAGGTATAACTTGTTTGGAATGGATCTCAACTTTACACAATCGATCAATTATAACCGGTCAACAAGCAATAACCTGGTAGGTGATTATGACAGTACAACAAAGGAATATATCACCAATGGCAACCTCTCTAACCACAACCAAAAGGAAGTATTTGAATATATCCCTTCATTGGCGATCGCAAAGAGTTATTATAAATGGTCCGATACTTACTCCCGCTACCTGAGTATGCAGTTTAAAATCTTGAACGAAATGAAAACGGACAAAAACCTGTCCTCATTTGCCAAAAGAAACCTGGATCGCTCCTTTCAATTTCAGAAGTATGAGGGAAGTATCAACTACCAGCATGATAAACGGGAAAAATACCGGTATTATATGGGTGTTAACTACATCAAAGACTTTGAATATCCCTCAGTCGATCAGCTATACACCATCGTTGATGATATCAATGTTTATAACACAAGGTTCGGCAACCCGCTCTTGCGCAACTGGACGAACCATACCGTTATCCTGAGTGCTAATTTTAACACGCAAAAGCCCAAGTCTGTTTATTCTATAAACAGCAGCATCAATGGCAACATTAGTAGGTCCGTCAATCTGGTTACAGATAGCATCATCAATGAACGCTCCGGCAAAAGGACTTACTATTATACCAATGCCGATAAAAGCGACAACCTGAACCTGAGTTACAATTTCAATATCTCCAGGAAGTTGAAGAAGAACAGTCTTCAATTCATGTACAGCGGACAGTTCAGCACCGGAAAAATTCCCAATTATATCGATGGTATCGATAACATCAGTGAAACCGGAAATTTATTCAACCAGTTTACCATGCAATATAATCTTGGTTCCATCCTTGTCGTAAATATGGGACAAACCTTATCGCGCTACAAAACGCGGCAAACCGCCTCTGAGCTCAGGGACTTTACAAACAGCAGTAATACGACTAGGCTGGGAATGGTGCTTAATTTCCCGGCTCATTTTACCTTCAGTAGTACGGCAGACCGTGTTGCAAACGCAAACCTGGATAAGCCAACAATTCTTTGGAATGCATTTGCCACCTACCGGTTTATGAAGGAGCAAGGAGAATTGAAGTTTTCCGCTATGGATATATTGAAGCAATATCAAAATATCACCAACAGTGTGAACGCTTACGGTACCACCACAAGAATTACAAATGGACTACAGCAATATTTTCTATTGACTTTTTCCTATTATCCCCGCAAATTTGGAAAAACGGAGATCAAAAGACGAACGAACTAATGGAGGAATGTCAATGCGATTAAACTGATTTTGGTAAATCAAAACAAATGCAAGCAAGTGTTTCCGGTGATGTTTTATTCAACAACCGCCTCTTTATTGTATTTACTTCTGTATTCCAACGGCGACATGCCTGTAATTTTTCTGAATACTTCACGGAAAGCTTTCACATCCGAATAGCCAACTTCATACATAACTTCATTAATGGTTTTGCGGGTGGTTTCAAAGGTTTTTTTTGCCGCTTCAATTTTTACCCGTTGTGCATATTCAACAGGCGTATTCCCTGTGGCTTTGATAAACCTTCTATCAAAGTTTCGTCTGCCGACAGAAAATTTAGAAGACAAGTCTTCAACAGATATTTTTTCGTGCAGTTTGCTTTCAATATAAGCTTGTGCTTTTTGAACCATATCATCTCCGTGCATCTTCTGACCGGTAAATATGGTGAAGGCAGACTGACTTTGCCTGTCCATTTCAATCTGGAATATTTTAGAACAATAAATGGCTGTTTGCCTGTCGTAATATTTCTCTACAAGGTAAATCAGGAGGTTCAGGAAAGAGTAAGCACCACCATTGGTATAAATTCCATTTTCATCGGTAATCAATTTTTCAGGTTGTAAATTCACCTTCGGGAACATTGTTCTAAAAGTATCCGCAGCACTCCAATGCGTAGAGCAATTTTTTCCATCCAGCAAACCTGCTGATGCCAACATAAATGTACCGGTGCACATACTTGCTATTTCAGCACCGTCTTTATATTGTTTCTCAATCCACTCGATCAGCAATTTGTTTCCTTTCATGGCTTTCTGGTAATCACGAACCAATGAAGGAATAATTATGAGATTGGTTTTTCTTATAGTTGAAATGTTGGTGTGTGGCTTTACTGTCAACAAGCCGTTATCGAATTCTGCTTTTTTTGAAACACCTGCCAGGTCGATTTTAAACAATTCCTTTTTGCAGGAATTCTTCCAATACCAATTGGCTCTTGAAAATATTTCATAAGCACCTACTATACAGGCTACACTGCTTAGCGTGCTCTGACCATCGGGAACGATTATGGTAATATGTTTCATGTGTATGTTTTTTATGGTGCATCAAAATTTTCGTCTGTTTAGTAAAGATAGAAATATACTGTGTCCAAATCAACCCCCTATAAAGTCCATTTTGCCACCCAGTAAAGTAATATTTAGACAATAGTTTTGGTTGCTGATAAGCGCTTTTCCCATTAGACAAAAAACGTTAACAATTTAAATAGATCAGTTATGGACAATCAGAGTTTTACTACCACCCTGTTGGTAGATCGAACTTCGCAAGAAGTTTTCAACGCCATCAATAATGTCCGTGCATGGTGGCCAGGAGAAATTGAAGGCAATTCAAACAAGCTTAACGATGAGTTTACTTATCGTTACAAAGAATTCCATTACAGCAGACAAAAGTTAATAGAAGTTAATCCTGATGAAAAAGTAGTATGGCTTGTTACTGACAGCAGTTTGAATTTTGTTGCGGACAAAAGCGAATGGACAGGTACCAAGATTAGTTTTGAAATTTCTGAAAATGATAACAAAACGCAGATCCGCTTTACTCACATGGGTTTAGTTCCAGAGTATGAATGCTTCGATGCCTGCTCAAATGCATGGACCGATATTATACACAATAGTTTGCACAGACTGATTACTACAGGTAAAGGGCAGCCTGGCAAGAAGTTAGAAGAACCAATGAAAGAAAAAACCACAATGGAAACTAATGATACAACATTGACAACTCAGGAAGTAGCTGCACGATTCAACGAGCTTGCACAGCAGGAAAAATGGTTTGAAATCCAGGACGAGTTTTTTTCTGATAACGTAAAAAGCATAGAACCTCCCACTGCCAAGTATTTGCGCAATGCAGAGGGTAAAGCAGCCGTTCGCAAAAAAGGTGAAGAATGGGTGAAACGGGTAGAGGCCTTTCATGGCGGTCAAACAACCAATCCAGTTGTGGCTGGCAATTATTTTGCGGTAGGAAGGAAGGCGGATATTACCGTTCAAGAACTGGGGAGATTACAAATTGACCAGGTAATGTTATATGAAGTGAAAGACGGACAGATTGTATTAGAGCAATTCTTTTATTAAGAAATCTTTTCTCTATTCCAATCCAAATTCCGGGCTTTCAGTATGTGCCCTAATTTGTATCGGACTCTTACCAGTGTCCCTGCATTTGCATAGCCTGTGCGCGAATGCAGGGACCTACATTTAAACATTACATCCCTCACATGCACCGCGAACCTCGCCTCACAACTTAGTGCACGTGGTTTATAAATGACTTAGCCAGTAAAATACACATAGATCGCAATGATGATGGTGATCATCAATACAGACAACAGAACATCTTTGGCATTCCAACTTGCTCTTGTTTCCATTTTATCTTCCTTTGTAAGGGTTGAGAAGGTAAGACCGCTGATCTTTGCATAATCAGGTGTTTTTGTTGCATAGCTGACGGTGATAAATACAAGTATACAAACTAAGGTGATCAGGAGGCTATAGTATTGAAAGAAAATGTTATTAACGATCCATAAAAAGGAGCCTTCCGGATAACTTGTTCCCATCAGTTTGACAGGTGTATCTATAGCAAGCCGGAACAATCCCATTGCAAAACCAGTGATTAAAGTGGCAAGACATCCCGGGCCATTTAGCCGTTTTATAAAAATGCCAAAGAAGAAAACGACAAAAATGGGTGGTGCCAGATAAGCCTGGATTCCCTGAAGATAATCATAGAGGCCCCGGCCTCCCTGAATTACAGGTATCCACAAAAGACCAATAAGCACCATAACCACTGTAGCGACGCGTCCTACCCATACCAATTGTGCTTGCGAGGCTCTTGGTTTGAAACGTGAGTAAAAGTCCATTGTGAAGAGAGAAGATGAAGCATTGAACACACCCGCCAATGCACTCATTAATGCTGCAAGTAACCCTGCTACCACAATTCCTCTTATGCCAACCGGAAGCACATGCATGACAAGCAATGGAAATGCAGCCTGCGCCCTGTCCCTGATCAGGTTTCCCTGTGCATCAAATAATGCCTGTTGAATGGCAGGATTTAACCCGCTTTTTGCCAACGCAAAACAAATCATACCTGGAATAATGAATAAAAATACCGGTGTGAGTTTTAAAAATCCGGCAAAGATGGAACCACGTCTAGCCTCCTTTGTATCGGGCGCACCCAATACACGCTGAACAATATATTGGTCCGTACACCAATACCAAAGGCCGATGATGGGAGCACAAAGCAACATACCTGGCCAAGGATATTTGTCATTGAAATACCAGGCTAATCTTCCAGCTTCTTTTACCGGTGCCCATGTACTTTCGGTACCCTCCGGTACTATAGGTTTCCATAAATTGAACATATCGCTTCCGCAGATTGCCCACAATTGATCCCAACCGCCAAGGGCCTTCAGTCCAAAATAGGTGACGAGTATAGCCCCGATGATCTTTACAAAAGTTTGCAATGTTTCTGTATATGCTACTGCTCTTAATCCACCCACAATAGTATAGATACCTGTCAGCACGATCAGTAAAATTGATCCTATCCAGAATGTATCCAACCCTAAAATATTTACTTCCGGCAATAAGGCCCGGAATACAATACCACCTGCGTAGATACCTACAGCGATCTTCGTCAATACATAAGCGATGAGGGAGATAACGGAGAGCACTGTCCGTGCATGGGGAGAGAATCTTCTTTCGAGGAATTCAGGCATGGTGAACACTTTTGAACGCATGTAGAAAGGCGCCATCACCCAACCCAATACCAGTAAACACCATGCATGTAATTCGTAATGCGCAAGAGCCACTCCATCCGTGGCGCCTGACCCTGCAAGACCCACTAAATGTTCAGAGCCTATGTTAGAAGCAAAAATGGATGCTCCGATAATGAACCATCCAAGATTTCTACCGGCCAAAAAATAATCTTCTGCTGATTCTTTCTTTTTCTTTTTTACTGCCCACCAGGAGATGCCTGCGATAACTCCAAAATAAAGTAGAATGATCAGCCAGTCAAGCGTGGTTAGGTAGTTCATATGGATTTATTTTTAGGAGCTTACTATATAACCGCGGATATCTTCCAAAGTTAGTTTTCCTTTATGAAATTTCATTTCCAACTTTAATGAGTTTGATACTGTTTAAGTGGTAATTGTCGGAAGAGGTTTTCAACTTATTATCTTTAATCACTGGCAACATCCCTAATCTGTTGGCTACTAATAAAACTAACTATGCGAAATTTCATAACGGCATTTTTTCTCTGCTTCGTTTTGAAACATTCCTTTGGACAAGTTCAACGTAAATTTTCTATATACCTGCAAGGACAATATAACCATACCATTTACGATGCAACAAAGGGGAATAATCCCTGGGGGATGGGTTTGGGTCTTCAATTATTTTTGCGGCAGGCATCGAAACTAAGACCGACCATTGACCTGACCGCTGATGCTTATCTGGAAGACGACAAAGTTATGAGGTTATATCCGGATGGGACACCTATGAATGACTTAATAGGAATGGTAAATATATTTACGTGCGCTTGCTATCATCCGATAAAACCGGTTTACTTGTCGTTTGTCGGCGGACCGAGCTTTGTTAGCGGACAGACACTCTTGGGGCTAAAGCCTTCTGTTGGTTTTTATTTTTTACCTAATCAAAGATGTACAGGAAAGGTTTCATTTATCAATGTTTTTAATAGGGACAAGAGAACAAATGAAGATTTTAATTCTATTAGTTTGTCATTAGGCGTGAAACTGTTTTAAAATATAATTTGATAATATCTTTGAAAAAGGTAGAGCAAGACAGTAACCTTAAAATGACCGGATAATTAAATTTTTTGGCTCATGGCAATTTCTACTTTTTTGGCCGCAGAATGGAGAAAGTTAGCGATAGCAAATTATGCAGTGGATAAGGTGTTGCTGGAGGATTTTCTTCCAGCGGGTACTGAGTTGGATATATGGCAGGATACCTGTTATGTAAGTTTGGTTGGTTTTATGTTTTTGAATACCAAGTTAAAAGGTTTTGCTATCCCTTGTCATGCCAACTTTGAAGAGGTGAACCTGAGGTTTTATGTGCGCTATAAGGATAATGGAACCTGGAAAAGAGGCGTTGTTTTCATTAAGGAAATTGTGCCCAGACCAGCTCTCACTCTTGTTGCTAATAGGATATATTACGAGAATTATCAGACCATGCCAATGAGTCATCATTGGGCACTTGAAGGCAAAAGCCTGGATGTGGAATACAGATGGAGGAAAAAGGACTGGAACAGTTTTAGAGTTAATGCAAACGCTATTGCAACTGAGATTGAAGAGGGCAGTGAAGAAGAATTTATTACAGAGCACTATTGGGGATATACTAAAATCAGCAACTCACTTACTTCGCAATATGAAGTTCAGCATCCAAGGTGGATGGTGTATCAAGTAGATAGTTATTCTATTCACGTTGATTTCAAGGATGTTTATGGGGAGCGGTTCTCTTTTCTGACGCAGCAGAAACCGAAGTCTGTTATGCTTGCAGAAGGTTCACAGATCGCGGTCAAAGCGGGTACTAAGATTTTAGTTAAACAGCCGATTTCTGGTAGTTTGACACAATAAGGTTGGCGGGAGATGTGTTTCAATTTTTGGTTGATTATAATTTCAATGAGGTTGTATTACATATTTAAAAGACAGCAATGTACATTCCAAAGAATTTTTTGACTACAGATAGAGCGGAGATCGTCAGCTTCATGAAGCAATATAGTTTTGCGACTTTAGTTACTGCTAAAGAGGGGTATCCAATTGCCACTCATTTACCTTTTGTTATATCAGAAAAGGATGATCAAGTTATTTTGACTTCTCATTTTGCAAAGGCTAATGAACAATGGGCTGATATAGCAGATCATCATGTGCTGGTAATATTTAGTGAGCCTCATGCTTATATTTCGCCTAAACATTACGATAAAGAAATGAATGTTCCTACGTGGAATTATTTTTCGATTCATGCTTATGGAAGGGGACAATTGGTAACTGAAACCGATAGAGTGTTCGAGGTGCTTGAAGCTACTATTAGAAATTATGAAATTGAATACAAGCAGCAGTGGGATCAATTGCCAGAAGATTTTAAATTGAAGATGTTGAAGGGAATAGTGGCTTTTGAGATAATTGTGACTGAGTTAAAGGCAAAAAAGAAGTTAAGCCAGAACAGGAGTGAGAGGGAACAAAGGAGAATAATAGAAACGCTTTCTGGTAGCAGTCATACAAATGAGCGGGATATTGCAGCATATATGAAACAAAGTCTTTTTATACCTCCGGATACTATGTAAATCACTAGAGATTAATGTGGATAGAGCATCATTACATGACCTAAAACCAAGATTGTATGGTAACTACTAAACCTACTACTATTCACGAATATATTACTGGGTTTCCTGAGGATATTCAAAATATTTTGCAACAGATTCGAACAACCATTAAAAATGCTGCTCCTGATGCAGAAGAAACCATCAATTATGCTATACCGACATTTACTTTGAAGGGAAAGAATCTGGTTCATTTTGCAGCATTTAAAGAGCATGTTGGTTTCTATGCTACACCAACAGGAAATGAGGCTTTTAAGGAAGATCTTTCTGCTTATAAGGGAGGAAAGGGTTCGGTTCAGTTTCCTTTGAATCAACCAATGCCTTTAGATTTGATCACTAAAATTGTACAGTTCAGGGTGCAAGAAGTTTTGGATAAAGGGGGAGGCATTCATGCTATTAAAAATCATTATAACAGTTTTTTAGAGGATTAAATGGAACTTTCGTATAGGCATAAGTGAAGTAACAATTATCTTCAGTACTGCAACCAAATTAAATTTTGAATGAAAAAACTGCTTTTAGCTTTTCTGATCTTCTGCATTTTGCAGGATATTATTGCTCAAACGTCATCTAAAGCTCCGGATCATTTTGTGATCAAAGGGAAGGCTGTTAACCATTCCCAGGATTTTTGGGAGTTAGGTGTATCAGGTTTTATGGGATTTGAAAGAATAAGCGTGCCATTGGATAAAAACGGAACTTTTTCTAAAACAATTCCTATTTCACATCTGCTGGATTTTGGCTTACTAATAAATGACTATCCTATTAGAGCATTTGCGGTTCCTGGTGATACTCTTGAACTGTTTTGGGATGCAAAGGATTTTGATAAAACATTCCGATTTACGGCACAAAACCCCTGGCGCAGCAAAGAACTGGAACTGGTAAGAGAACTTGATAAAAAATACCTGAAAGCTTACTTTGAGGTAGAGGAAATACTATATACAAAGAACATTTCCGACTCTGTAAAATATGAGCGTGTGAAAAAGCTATTTGAAGCACATGTGCAAACTGCGCTTACCTATCCCGCTACCAAGAATAGTTCAAAGATATTTTACGATATATACTTTCGACATATAAAATTGCTTGATCGGGCAAGGCTATTACCTAAATACGACCTGTCTTTTAGTGATGCACTTAGTGCGAATGCTGAGGACAGGATGCCTAATTTGAATACACCTAAAGATAGTTCTACTGCCAATGCAATAAATGATCGGAAAAAAAATGCCCAAATGCACGGTTGGTTGAGTATAAATTATAAGTACCTGGATGAGGACAAGTTTTTCCAATCTGAAGCGTACCGCGATTTTATTTTTGACCTAGTACGCTTTTACATACCATTTATAGAGTATTCGGTCTCAACACAACGCGAGAGGGAAGATAATTTCACGTTAAATGACTGTCACTTAGGTGCGGCTTTTTTATACAGCGTACCTGTAATTAAAGACTGGTACCTGGCAAAAGCTATTATGTTTGGCTTTGGACATTATTCCTTTAAGGGATCAGAAGAAGCTTATCAGAAATTCTTTCCGGAAATACAAACTCCAATGTTTCGTGATACCCTGCAGCAATTCTACCTAAACATACAACGTCTGAAGCCTGGAACCATAGCGCCTGCTTTTACATTAAAAGATGTCAATAGTAAAGAGGTATCATTGAGTGACTTCAAAGGAAAGGTGGTGTATATTGACTTCTGGGGTGTGGGCTGTGGCCCTTGTATTTATGATATTAAAAATTATGCAGCAAAGCTGCACGAGAAGTATATGGAAAAAGATGTAGCATTTGTGAATATCTGCGTGGATGCGGACCAAAAGGAATGGAAAGAGAATGTAAAGAAACTTAATCTGGATGGGATTAACCTACTGGCTGAAGGTTGGACCAATCATCCAGTTTGTGGGGCCTATAACGTGAATGGTGTTCCGCATTATGTATTGATAGACAAGGATGGAAAGATGGTGGATAATAATGCTGATGGGCCTGGTATGTTATTGGGTAGAGAAAATAACCAGTTAGATAAGTTGTTGAAATCGCACGATAGTCGATGAGCCTGTTGGAACGATTAATAAAGTTTGATCTTATAATTGAAGGCAAGGAGCCAACAAGGAAGGAGGTGTCCATCAGCTAAGTTTGTAAGTTGTTAAGTTTAGCAGGTGGCGGCCAAAGTTGTCACCTGCTTAATTATTGTAGCTGTGCAATTTATTTCTTTAAAAGGGATTGTAATAATCCTTTGGATCTGTCAAAACTTTTTTCCACTGACGCTGATGGCTTTCCTGCCATTTTCTATCAGG
>CBKWHA010000143.1:0-13705 GCA_966674115.1 uncultured Chitinophagaceae bacterium | reverse complement strand
AAGCTGATACGGCTTCTGTTTTCAGCAAAATGATGCAGGGAACCTACGTTTTTAATGAAGGTGATACGATTGCTCTATGGGTAAGAAATAAAGGCAATGATCCTGTTTATTTCAATGTGCTCGACCTTCAATCTGATGGAATGATCAATCCGGTTGTGCCCAACAGGAGACTTAAAATATACACGCAAGATTTGAAGATAGAAGCTGGTAAATCACGGCTTTTTCATACACCCCTCATTATTATATCTCCCCCTTATGGTATGGAAATCTTTAAAATTTTTGCATCAAGAACCGAGATTGATATGGAAAGTATAGTCGCAGCTCGGAGAGGAGAAACCAAAGGCAATGCTGCTTTTTTAGAGAAACTGGTGGAAAAATCTTTTGATATAGGAGCCTGGAAAAAAGGAACTGAAAAGGTCAGTACTTCTGATGGAAGTGTTTATAGTGTATTGTTTGAGATAAGGCCAAGAAAATAATTCTTCGTTCAAAAACTTATTCATGAAGCGTGTTTTAATATTGTTATGGGTGTATTTGGCGCTATGTTTCACTCCGGCAAATGCACAGATTGACAGTGTCTTGTTGCACGCTATCCGGAACTGTGACCTGCCTGCATTGCAAGAGATCATTGATAGTGTTCCAGGTATCAATTCTGCCGATAGTAATAGAGCTACCATTCTGATGTGGGCTGCTTATCATTGCGATTTACCTGTAGTAAAGTATTTAGTACAGCATCGCGCAAAACTTCGTGATTCGGCTGCCATATTTATCAATCAAAAGACAAGCTTTTATGGTAATATACAGGCAATAGCCGCCTGTAAAAGAACGCCTGAACTTTTGCAATATTTGTCAGATTCACTTCAATTATCATTAGATGAAAAGGGATATAACCCTTATACACAGCAGAAAGATAGCTGGACACCTTTATTTTGGGCAGTGGCCAATGGAAGTTTGAATAACGTAAACTACCTTTTGCAAAAAAAGGTGTTGGTTGATGTATTGGATGCGGAGGGTTGCTGTACTCCTTTGATCTTGGCAGCAGAAGAAGAACACTGGTCCATATTTCAACAGCTTATGGATGCAGGAGCTAAAGAAAAGTTTGGAAAACAGGCTAATGCTTTAAAGGCTGCTGCCGCCCGGCTAGCCAACCAGTATCCCAATAAAGGGTATGTTACTAAAGAACCGGAGTTTAGAAAATTTATTGTGGAGCTGAAAAAGGCTTATTTCGGGACATCACATTTTTCATATGGTAAAAGTTTGAACCAGCTGGCCGATGCCTATTATCATATGGGAGAGGCAAACAAGGCTATGCCCTTATATGAACAGGCACTTGAAATTTTAAAAAAGGAAGAACATCCGGACTTTACCCATAGCTTAAATGGTCTTTCCGATGTGTATGTGTATAGAGGTGAATATCAAAAAGCATTACCACTAATGCAACAAGTGGTAAACGTTCGAAAGGAGGTTTTGGGTGAACAACATGCCGATTATGCTATCAGTTTACACAACCTGGCTTTTCTATTTGAGCATATAGGACAGTATGACAAAGCGTTGCCCCTATATGAGCAAGCATTGGATATTATAAAAATAGTATTGGGTGAAAAGAACAGCAGGTATATGCCAACTTTGGAAAATCTGGCTGGTTTATACGGGCGTATGGGCCAGTACGATAAAGCGTTACCTCTGCTTCAACAAGCAGTGGAAATACAAAGGTCTGTTTGGGGAGAACAGCATCCCCATTACGCATCCAGTTTAAATAACCTGGCCAACCTGTACCAGAGCCTGGGTCAGTACGATAAAGCGCTTTCTAAGCTACTTCAGGCAGTAGCCATAAGAAAAGAATGGATGACGGATCATCCAGATTATGCTACCTCCTTAAATGACCTTGCCATATTATATGAACGTATTGGGCAGCAGGAAAAATCAGTGCCGTTGCTAAAAGAAGCTCTAACTATTTTAAAGAAAGTACTGGGTGAAAGGCATAGCAAATATATACTGACTCTGGAGAACCTTGCTGGGTTATACGACAATATGGGTCATTCTGATACAGCGCTATTATTATATGAACAAGCTTTAGCCGTAAGAAAAGCTTTGGTGAAAGAAAGTCCTGACTATACGTTAGGGTTAAACAATTTGGCAGGGTTGTATGCATCCAGAGGGCAGTATGTCAAAGCCTTGCCTCTTCTAGAGCAGGCTGTAATCATTAGAAAGAAAATATGGGGTGAAGAGCATCCTGGCTATGCCCATAGTTTACACAACCTGGCTCATTTATACGAGCATTTGGGAAGGCAACAGGATGCATTATCTCTGTATCAAAAAGCATTAACGATCAGGGAAAAAGCATTAGGTCCACATCATCCAGATTATGTGAGCAGTCTAATCAGCATAGGATTGTTGTATAGCAATATGGATCGTCCTTCAGAAGCCCTGGCACTCTTAAGTAAAGCCAATGCAACCACTGTAAAATATCTTGCACAAACATACTCCTCCTTATCGGAACAGGATAAGTTGACATTTTTCAATAAAGAGGCTTACCAGTTCAATTATCTTCCTTCCATCATATATTCACACGAAAGAGCAGATCAGTCAGCATTATTGCAGCTATATGAGAATGAACTGGAAGCAAAAGGAATGGTGCTGGAAGACCAGCGTCAGGTGTTGCACAGTATTCGTAAAAGCAGAGACAGCGCCGCCTTGCAATTGTTTAACCTATGGCGTTTGCATAAGGTTTTCACAGGAAAGCAAATGCTGCTTCCTGTTTCACAGCGCGTACCTTATCTTGATCAATTGCAGGAAACTACTAATCAAATAGAGCAGCAATTGTCCCGCGTTGCTATTCCTTTTCGTAATCATTTATATTACCAACAGGCGGATGTAGAAAAGATCAGGCAAAAGTTAGTAAAAGGTGAGGCCGCTATAGAATTTATAAGGTTTAATTTATTTCATAAGCAATGGACCGACAGTACATTGTATGCTGCAATTGTACTATTACCTGAGGATAGTAATTTCCTGTTCGTGCCATTATGCGAGGAAAGACAATTACGGCGTTTTTTGGAGCCAGATACCACTAGCAGTAAACAAGATCATACAACGAGTACGGAAGCACTCATTCATCAATTATACCGCGGCATTATTATTACCGAAAATGAGCAAACGGGTACCATTTCTGATTCGCTTTACCAAAATATCTGGAAGCCCCTCGAACAATATCTGAAAGACGTTCATACCGTTTATTACACACCTGCAGGGTTGCTGCATCGTGTGGCATTTCGAGCTTTACGATCTGATTCCACACATTTATTAATCGATAAATACCAGTTGAATCAACTGCTAAGTACGCGTTCGTTGGCGTTTTCAGAAGTAGTAAATTCAAGACCGGGCGTAATCAATATTTGGGGCCATATTGCATATAATCTACCATCATCTTCTTTACAAGCCCAACCTGGTACAGATACTTCAGCATTTTCCTTCAATTTTTATACATCTGATACCAGGGAATTACGCGGGAGTAAGGAATGGAATACTTTGCCTGGTACACAGGAGGAAATGGAAAGTCTTCAAAAAATATTATTGCAGGCAGGTGTGCAAACTACGACTATTGGAGGTTCCAATGCAACTGAAGAAGCTTTTAAAAGTTTGGATGGCCGCAGTCCACAGGTATTGCACATGGCAACTCATGGATTTTTTCTTCCTGTAGTTCAATCAAAGATTAAAAAGGAATCAATTTTAGACCATAGTAATGTCTTTACCATTCAGCAGAACCCTATGCTACGAGGTGGTTTGGTGTTGGCTGGAGCCAATTATGCCTGGAAAGGAGGAACGGCTCTGCCTGGTAGGGAAGATGGTATCTTAACGGCTTATGAAATTGCTCAATTGGATTTAAGTTCAACTGAACTGGTAGTGCTAAGTGCCTGTGAAACAGCTCTTGGTGATCTACAGGGAAATGAAGGGGTGATTGGTTTGCAACGGGCTTTTAAACTGGCAGGCGTGAAGCAGATGATATTGAGTTTATGGAAAGTGCCGGATAAAGAAACCAAGGAACTGATGACCCTGTTTTACAGGAATTGGACCAGTGGCCAATCTACAAGGGAAGCATTGCATGCTGCGCAATTAAAAATGAAAGAAAAATATCCACCTTATTACTGGGCTGCCTTTGTGCTGGTGGAATGACAGTTTTGAGGTAAATGATCCCGGCAGTTTTCATAGATCCGGATTTTATGGTAAGGATTATAAACGGGCGCTGAATGCCGGGAGGGAATTAGTTGAACAAAACTTTTTGTAAGAAGAAAAGCGGATCAATAGAAAGTGATTTTTCAATTAAAACCGGAAACTCACTTAAGTCAATTATTAGTGATTTACTATGACGAATATGCCACAGATAAAGACATTTGCCAGATGTTGAACGTTCCATGATCTCAGGAAACATTTCATTTAGCATTCCGTTCCAGCAGGCTTCTTCCAGTTGTTCTTTCTGTGACAAGGGCTCTTTTTTATTTGTATTCATCTGACACCATTCTCTTTGGGAAAAAGTTGTATCGGTCAAAAGCATGATTTCTTGTTGTATGGCGTTTGTTTTCATAAAATCTGTTTTAAATCTTTATTATATATTCCTGGAGGGGTGTAGTTGTTACTGGTGGAGAGGATGTATGAAATGTTAAAATAGGGAGGTCAGCCATTCGATCGTTCCAAGCAGATAATCAGGTGGTTCATACAAACCGGGAAACTTTTTATAATGCTGCTGCAGGGCTTTCTCAAAATCAGCCAAAGCCAGCTTATATTCCTCTTTTAAAATATGACTCTCGCCTCTTAGTATTAATGCTTCTATGTTCAAAGGTTCTCTTTTTAATACAGCAATTGCGTAACTGTATACCTTATCCGCATTCCCTGCCAGTAGATAATATTGCCCCAAGCGGAGCTGCATTTCAGTTGATTGCAAAACAGCGGATGGCATATTTTCCGGCAGAATTGTAATCTTTACCACATTGGACCATACACCATTTAGTAACGCTTTAATAGAATATTTACCAGGTTTGATCCGGGAAACTGTTTCAGGAGGTATATGAAAGTCAAGTCCATAATAGGCATTCATGTCCAGCACTGCAACTGCTTCTAAGGGCAACTTTCCTAATCTGTTGATTGGCCAGGTAATTATTTGGATGCTATCATTCTCAAATACATAAAATGTAAGCTGATCATACCAGGGTTGTGCAGCCGTACCAATTGTATCAGCTTTCAGTATTTTTTTACCTTTTAGAATCCGCTCTTTTTCTTTTTTATATTCTTCTTCTGATAAGGTTCCGGCTTTAAAAATTGTATCCAATTTCTGCAACCAGTCATCAGCAGCCTGGTTCCATTGCCAATCTTTGAATACAGTTTTATTATTCACACTTATTGAAATCACTAAAGGTTCATTTTGATATAGTGTGACCGCTTTTTCATCTGCAACACTGCAGGTGAGGGTAAATCTTCCCTGAGGGCAAACCCTGGCAATTGCCAATAAAAATGATAATGATACTACTATAATCGTTTTCATAAAATCAATTTTAATACCTTGGATAGGGGAATTCAGTGCATGATATTCTGATCTTACGGATGCAAAAGCCTCTGTTCGCGGCTGCGCTTCCGAAACATCTGTTTACCGGCAGGTCTGGAAAACACGGTACGAGTGCATTGTACCCGGTTCCCTGATCGCTGTTACATAAAATGCTACCAATTCTCTCTGGTATATAGCCTGGTATTCTTGGTAAGCGGTTGTCATACCTCATGATACAACGCATGTCTCCACTTCTTAGTCCATGTAAATTATTGACGCCCTGGCCATGATGATAAATGTTAATTCCATGGCAGATCTCGTGTGCTACAACCTGACTTAGTTTTTCAGGAAAACGAATACCCCTTCTTATGCTAAATGCGAGAACATTTGCTCTGTAAATATTGACACGTCGCACCCAATTTGGAGGAGCTGGAAGGTTATTGAGGGATTCTATATTTCCATTTAAGCCAGCCGTTGTAGTAATGGCACTTCTTAAAAACAATCCTTTTTGGACAGGTGCAGTTCCCGGAAATCCTGCAATGGAGCCAACCGGATGTAGATCAGAGTTGAAATTGAAATTGATCTCACGACGGGTATTATTAACATATTCCTCTTCATAGATGTCATGTACATACACTCTTTCTCCATTTAAGTTCCACAATGCGCTTTGAAGCATTGCAAGGTTTAAACTATTTGGGTTATGGATAAACAGGTCTTTATTGTTGATATTGGTACGAAGGTGGTCGCCACTGATAAAGAATCCTCTATATTCCTCGTAATTAGAAAGGCCGTCTCCATTATAACCATCACCCGGAAGCTGGTTGTCATTATCTTCTTTTGGATGTTGGGGATCGTTTATTTTTATTCCACCCACTGTATTCCAACCGTTATCGGCGATGCGGTTTTCATCTACGTCCCTTGGCACAGTAACGCGGTTGTCTGAATAGATTGTTTTTTTAGGTCTGCCTGAGGGGTGTGCCACCAGATTTGCCGGAACAGGTACTGGTTCGTATACAGGGCTTTCGCCTTTAATACTGTCTCTTCCTCCCTGATTGATATTGGCAAAGCTCCGCAGAAATCCATAAGCACCGAAGTCTTCACAATACACTTTTACAGTTTCTTCTTTCTTTGGCTTTTGAGAGCGGGCATGTAAGTAATATTTCTTGTGATCGCAATTGAATGGTCCCGGGTCTTTATGCCTTTCAAATACTTCCGTATGTCCTTCTTTCTTCAGCAACAAATCACGGCATTGTTTGGCATTACGGGGCGTAGGTTCATTTAGGCAAGTTCCTTTTTCTCTTGATACATACAGTAGTTCAAAAAAATGGATGCGGCTCATGTGCGCCAGCCCAGGTTTCCAGTTGCCGTTCTCAAAATAGAGTAAAGACGATTTCAGGGTTACTGAATTTCCGTTTTCCGGCAACCAATCCAAAGGAGGGTATTCCAATTGCACACCCGGCTTAAATATCTTAAAAGTAACCGGACGAGATGTGAAGGTGATATCGTTCTTCTGAACATTTCTATTTTTCACACTTACTACAATGTCAACTGTCAATTCTGTTATTCTGGGGAGTGGCATTTTATCAGGTGCTTCATAGATCACATACCTGCCTGTATTACCACCTATAAATCTACCTTTGGTGCCATCATTGTTCTGAATTGTCCATGTCCATTCAATATTATCAGGATAGTCCTTTTTGCCACCATCATCTTCACAATCTGTAGCATCGCAAACCATTTTCAATTCATCTGTTTCATTTTGATTATTCGCTTCCAGGATCATCCATTGTCCTAATACTATTTTATTGTTATCCGGCACCTGTGGCAGTTGAATGGTTGGCATCCGCAAGTCGTTAGGTTTATCCCAACCGTAATCAGCTTTACAGACCCCATTATTATCTACTTGCAGATCTGGTTTAGAAAAATAGGTTTGACTTGTGTTTTGTACCTCAATTGTATAATAATCCTGGTCAAAATTTTTTAAACGTGTGGTGGTGATGGTTACACGGTCGTACACGTTTTCATCCAGAAGAAGTCCTGCACCAGTTTCATCAATAAGCCGTAGAAAGATGACTGTGGTTTTGGTGTTTTTATGCCCGTTTTCAGGTAAAGGCACGTAGGGCGGCTGAAATATCACTCTGTCTCCAACATCACTGGTAATGTTTTCCGGCAGTCCACCAAGCTTCACAAAATTTCCTTCTCCACTTTGAATTTCCCATTCAAAGCGTACTTTACCTGCCAGGAGTACGTCTTTGGTGCTTTTCTTTCTTGCCTCATCACATTCATAAGATGGGGTGCATTCAATGGTTACTTTATCAAAGTCTTCACCTTTGGCAACTAATGCAATGAAGTCATCTCTTCTAATCTTATTATTCCCTGATACATTCTGCTCTTTACTAAACATTGCAAGATCACCATACCTCATTACTTTATATAAGCCCCCTACCATGGCTGGCTGATTACTTTCCTGGTAAACGAAGCCGCACTTCTTTTCAACCGATGCTGTATCAAAACAATAATCAAAACTGCTGCAGGTTTTTGTGCCATCACTACATTCTACATCGGCCTGTACCCGCATCTGATAAGGTCCTGTTCCTTTGATAAGTACATTGACGGTTTGCTGATCGGCTGCACCATTAATTTCAGCAACATCATTGCCTTCGATCACCTGCCAGAACCATGTAATGTTTTTGATGGTGCAGGGCTGGTAAGGAGCGGTCAGACCAAACTCGCCGGTACATCCACCATTCAGGACTCCTTCAAAAGTCCGCATGTTTCCTTGCGATTGCACCTTTTTACAATCCACGTCTACATTACAATCACAATTTTTTGGTTCATAGGCAAACGTATCTGTATAGGTATTGGTGGAGCTGCATGTTGTGCTATCACTGCAGACAATAGTACCCTGTAAGGCAATAGTAAAAGTAGTAGGGCCGGCTGTTGCAATATTTACAGTAGGACCGTTATCAGGGCCTTCAATGTTTGCAGCGCCAGAAACTACTGTCCACTGATATTCTATGCGGTTAGTACCCTGGCAGTAATATTCACCACTGCAGGCGCCTTGAACAGTACCCTGGTACGTAAAAAAGTTAGGACTTTTCTGGATACGCTGAATGCTTACATTACTTACCGAGCAACTGCAGTAATAATAGGAAGCGGCATTGGTATCCATGGTAAATGTATATACTTCACTTCTTACTGCACTATACATAGAGGGTTTTTGTCCCTGGGTACCCATAGCGGTTATTTGCCAGGCATAGGTTTTCCCAGACATTAGGGCGGGCAGATCAGGAGTGTATACCAGTGTGGTGCCACTAACGATCTTTTCCATTAAAGGTGCAGTAGCTGACTCCATTATATCTCCTGGTTCGTAATCAGAAGATTCCACTTCTACAATTTTGAACAGATATTGTGTTGTAGATAGTGTGCCAATAGCAGGCTGCCAGCTAAAGATCAGATGGCGCGACTGAATTTCTTTAATGACCTGTTTGTGTAGGGGACGGATCAATACGGGTACATTCATGCTTTGCGCCTGTAATTCTGAATTAATGGCTAACAGTAGCCACGCAATGAGCATGAAAATTATTTCTTTACGCATTGTCGTAAGGTTTAAGGCTGCCATCAGGTCTAATAGGTTTTGCATCATTTACCCTGACTGGCAGTCGTGGTTGTATGAAATGATAAAGAGTTAGAAGTTATAGGTATAACCCAGCCTACCTGTAATTTCAGAGAAAGACTGGTTGGTTGCGGCCCAATTGAAAATGCAGCTCACATCTCCATTCCATTGATGATGCCTGTTTATTTTGTACTGTACGCCGGAATTAAGGGTAGCAATCTTTGACCTTTGCCCATTTGCAGCAAAGGTTCCATTGGGATGATAAACTGAGGAGAAAATGGAAGCTGTATTTCGATAAGTCAGTTTATTTGGCATTATTGTTTTCGTTATCCCGCCGGTGATACCTGATAGCAGGGTTTTGCCTGCATAACTGTTAAATAGCGTATAATGAATAGCTGTATTCATGGTAAGTCCTGCAGGTATCCGGACATGGTCGTACGTAAGATTGAAAAAGAATATTCTGGAGTTATTCATTGAAGCTGTAATAGCATTGAGGTCGCTTACCTGTTGATAATTCAATATCAATATTGCTGATTGAACTTTGCCTTCCTTGATTGAAAGATAGCGGTTGCTGATGCTGATGTTTGTATTGGCCTGTACCATGCGGGTCGTATCATTCAACGGATTTCTTCCCGTTTGTTGGGCAATACCATAATTTGACAATTGCACATCCAATGTGTACTTCTGAGATGGGATGAAAGAAATGTTGAGTGATCCAATGGTTCTTCTTGTGACAGCCTGCCTTTGTTGCGTTAAATTATTTCTTTGTAAACCCAGGCTTGATTGAATATTCAGTTTCTTATTGCTTGCTTTCCAGGAAGGTTCCAGAGTAAAACTTTCCATGTCTGTCAGGAAAAAGTAAGCACCCATAGATATGTAATCCGGATCTATACGGCGGTATTGCATCCTGGTGGAAAAATCTTTCCATTTGAATAGGAGTGAGGTTTGACCTGCCGTAGCCAAGCGCAAAGAATGTGTAGGCTTAAATATACCTGTGAATGGTTTCCATAATCCCAGTTTACTGGTTGCAATGGGCTGTGATCTATAGTCTGAATTATGAGCACTCGCAGCCCAAGCCGTTTCCCAGATCAATTTTCTTTTATTGTTCTTTTTGCCGATCTGTAGCTTAGATTGAATACTTGCTACCAGATTGTCAGCTGGAGATAAACGATCGTTGGTGTTGGGTGTATTATTTTCAATGAGGGCTGTATCGTCTCTCGCTTTGAAAAAGCTGAAAGCAATGAAATTGTTATTGTTTCCATAACCTGCATAGCCTCCATATCCTATACGTTTGTATGTAGCTTGTATTTGAAATGGTTGTAAAGGATCTTCTAAAATAGCTTTACGCATGCGACCGTACATAAAAGCCATTTTCCATTTGCCAGGGTTCAATTCTAAACCGGTTCCTAGAAAAGTATGCCCTGCAAGGGTGAAGGGAGAAAAATGTAAGTTGCGATACCCCAAGTGTAATGTGATCCATTTATAGCGAGGGCTGATTCCTATCTGGTTAAATGGCTGCTGATCATATCTGTTTTGTGTACCAATAATAATTTTAGTAGGTATCATTATTCCTTTAATAGATAGAACCGGATTGCCTGACCATGACCAGGAGTAGGGAGGGCGCCGGTAAGAATGCCCGTTCATGTAGTAAATACTGTTGGTAACAGAAATGCTGCCTTTGATCTTTATCAGCGTATCTTTTTTAACTTTCATAGTGTCGGGTTTTTTATTGAAAAAATCACGCGTTAAATTTTGTGCAATAACTGGCAGTGTACAAGAAGAAAAGTAGAGGCTGATTATGATTATGCTTACTTTTATCAAGTATACTTCAAGGATTAGATGAGATTTGAATGAACTGGTTTTCATTGTCCGTATTCTTTTACAAGAAGGGGCTAGTATGATATTATATTCCTGAAGTGGGGTAAATGTTACCTGGTGAGGATTTAGGGTAGTTGAATAAATTTTGTTGTTAACTCCAATTCCTACTGGCCGAAATCATGGGAACCCTACATTTTACTTTTTAACTTTCCATCATATATTTGAAACCATACTAAACAATTTATAATGATTAATTATTTAAGTAACTGTTTCAATGAAGAGTTTGGTTCTGTTGCAGAAAAATTTGAGGTAATTAGTTTTTCAGTTAATAAGAAACCGGAACAAAATGTTTATCGGGCAGGGGTTTATGTATTTCATAGAGGTGATAGAATTTGGAAAATTGGAAAGCACAATATAAATGCATACAAGAGGTCTTTTGAACATTTCAGAGATAATACAGGAAGCAATATAGGTAAGGGAATGGCTATATATAAATCAGATGAAACAATGCTTCTATCTCTTTTTCTTTTGAAGGAAGAAAATAAGAATGCTTTGCATTGGGTTTTGGCTTTGGAATGCTTCTTTGAACAAAAGTTCAAGAAGGAAGGTATTTTAGAGATACCATCAAAGCGGATATAAAATAATACCAGCTTACAAATTATTCAAATCCTAGTCATCTAGTATCCAACTTTATTATAAGATTCTCAACAATCCGGAAGAATTGGTGTGCTACAAAATGCTTTTATAAGTGGTTTGTTTTTCCTGTTGCCCATTTTAGATACGAGTTGTAATTGGGTAAAAAAAACATACAAATCGCTAGTGAAAACAACGCATTGTGGATTTAGTGAATATTATTTGCATAGATCCGGTTGATTCGTAAATTAGCGTTTAATGGTAATTATAAAATCATTAGCCAATGACTCTAAATGAATTTATCGAACAGTTTGACAAAGAAGGTTCTATTGTCCTTCTTGAAGGTAAAAGAAGGGTCTTGGCTCATGACATAGAAAAATTGACTGCTCTGGGTAAACTATTGGCTACGAAAACGAAGAAAATAATTTTTAGAAGCGGTAACGCAGATGGAGCCGACTATTACTTTTGTCGTGGTGTCGCGGAGATTGACTATTTACGCCTTCAAGTGATTACACCTTATTATGGTCACAGAGGACGTACAAATGAAGCTTTCGAAACAATTTCTTTAGAGGACATTGACCTAGCAGCAGAACCTGATGTTGTTTATCAATCCAAGAACAATAAGAAAACAATAAAACTGATAGATCATTACGTTTCTGGATATATAGACCGCTTTACCATAAAAGCAGCTTATATCATTAGAGATACAGTAAAAGCAATCGGAACAAAGAAAGTCAAGCCTGCCACCTTCGGTATATTTTATGATGACTTGGATAAACCTATGACAGGAGGTACTGGACATACTATGAGTATCTGCAAACAGAATAACATACCTTATGTTGATCAAAGAGTATGGTTCTCATGGCTAACTCAGTAGATATAGAATTGAAACGCAGCTTGATTCTAAATTGGACAGTGCTCAACTAAAGAATTGGCTTTAACTAAAAACTACCGAAATTCGGGTACGACTACACTATTGCAATCTAAAAATGTTATGACAGCACCATATTTATTGCCTAGTAAGCAAATTAGAAGGGATGGTATTTATTTTTATATTAGGCAACTAGGACAATATACTAACTATAACGAACCAGAAAGACCGTTTATTTTTGACGGTGTTGCAATTTCGGCTATTGATAGGTTTTTTTATTTCTCAAGAACTTTTATGAGAAACGAGTGGGAATTTTATGATTATGGAATTAAAGGAGTATTAAAGGACTTTGCAAAAACAATTATCAATACTCCAGTAGACGCTATTTATCCAGAGAAATACAATATATCCTACAATGCCCATAATATAACGGCTAGCTATGCTTATACTAATGAAGAATACAATTTTGTAGATTCCGAAGTAACAATTGTATGTAGTTTATACTCAACTAACCAGTTAAGAGTTGAGAAATTTATACTACATATAAAAGAAAATTGGGTAGAAGAAAAAGGGGATGAATTATTTAATTTCATCTCTTTTGATGATATTAATAAGGGAATTTCTAAATCTTTAGAAGATTCTTTATATCCAATCGCAAGGAAAAAGCGTTGGTGGGAAATTTAGTTAATTGAGCATAAAAGTTTAAGTTACATTTCAATTCTAAGTTTGGGATTAGCTTTCTTCAGTTCCTCTATTTCATCCTTAGGAATATTACAGTCATAGCAAATAAATGGTTTAAAGATGTCCCGAATTTCTCTATTTTATACCGCCTGAGATTTGGGAGGAGGTCAAAACAACAAAACTCTACTTGCAAACTGACCGAAAAAGAGGTACGCTTACAGTTTGGATTAAGTGAAATTTAGAAGTCTGATTTAGAAATTAAATAGAATATTTAACAGACCCAATATCCCATCACTTAAATATTAAATTTATATTAATTAAGTCTATAGATTTTAATTGTTGGTTTAGCACAGTCCCAGAACATGAAGCAAGGATTGGTGCAAGGCTAATCCAACTAGCCTACAAGGGTGAGCTAATCAATATATTAGAATAACCTCTTGATTAATAACTAATTCCTAGAACTAACTATTATGGAAGGATGGCCATATTTATAGATATATATAGACTTCTTTCCTAATTATAATAATTAATTTAATCCTAAAAATAATATATAAAA
>CBKWHA010000142.1:0-13721 GCA_966674115.1 uncultured Chitinophagaceae bacterium | reverse complement strand
TGATAAGAAATTGCTAAATCGGGAAAATAACCATAAGTTCCGTGCCATGACCCACCTGTGAATTGATCTCCACCTGCCCTCCGAACAGGTTGGCGCGGCTGGAAATATTGCGAAGCCCTAAACCCCGGGGGCCCTTATTTGGGTCGAAGCCTATACCATTGTCCTTGACAAAAACTTTAACTGCATGGTCCAATTGTACAATTTGTACGAATATTCTTGTTGCCTGGGCATGTTTCAGAATATTATTCACTTGCTCTTGAATAATGCGGAAAATGGCAAGCTTTAAAGGATCGGTTATGATCTCTTCCCTTTCCAGTAAAAATTCAAATTCAAATCTGTAATCTTTCAGATGTTTCAGGTTTAGGAATAATTCTTCCAATTCCTGCTTCAAACTTACATCCTTGAGCGATGGTGGCATCAGTGTACGTGAGAGCTGTCGTATTTCCTGGATTGCTTTACTGATATACTCCCGGCTATGCTGCAGTAAAACCTCCTGTTTTTCTTTTTGCGTAAAGCCATGTTCAAGATACAAACGGGCTGTGGTTAAAATCTGATTGATATTATCGTGTAGTTCCTTGCCCAACTCTGACCGCTCATTTTCCTGGGCAGTGAGCACAGCCTCGGTAATTTCCTGTTGTTTTTGACGGCGTTCTTCATCCAGTTTCTTTTGCAGTTCAATTTTTTCTGTAACATCCGTTCCCAATGCCAATACAGCATCCCGGCCTTCATAGTTTATTTTATGAAAAGAAACATTCATATACATCAGGTCGCCTCCTTTAGTCTTATTTAACCATATTCCTGTATTGGCAGTCCCTCTTTTTTTTAATTCCAGTGCCAGGCTAATGATCCTTTCGTGTTCTTCTATCGGTCTCATGTCCAAGACACTCATACCAGAAAATTCATTACGCGTATAACCATAAAGATCAATAGCTGTCTGGTTTACTTCCTGAATACGAAGGTCATCTAGTGTCCAAATAATGACCGTAGCAGGACTATTATGAAAAAGGTAACGGTATTTTTCTTCTGAAGCCTGTAATAGTTCTTCCTGCTCATGTCGCTTGGTAATATCTACAAGAAAAGCTGTTAACCCTTGATCAGAAGGATAGGCATTGATTTGCAGCCATGTGTTTTGAATAGCGTAATACTTTTCAAAATGCACAGGCTTGTTTTTTTCCATGGCTTCATTAAAACATTCATACAGTTTTTTCGCATGGTCTTCCCTGATAACATCCCATACATAACGCCCAAGAATATCGTTACGGCTGATGTTGAATATTCTTTCGGCTTGCCTGTTCCAGTACTTTACAGTCCAGTTACGGTCTATAGAAATGAATCCATCTGCAATACTTTCCAATATTGCAGATTGCTCCTGATGCAGACGTTGCAGATCCTGCTGTGCTTTGCCTTCAATTTCTCTCAGCAATATTGTATCAGTAACATCTTCAAAGGAATGAATAATATAGATGATGTTTTGATCCTGATCCAGGACCGGTGTATTTACAGGCAACCAGTAACGGATTTCAAAATCATTTGTCTCCGGGTTTCTGGGATCATACCGCAGCACCTTCATCTGATGAGGTTTCTTTGTCTCCAGCACTTTCATTAATGAAGCTGTCAGGCTTTGAACACCATCTGCATTCGGATTGTTGGGATTGTCGGTAAAAACCTCAAATAATCCCTTTCCGATGTTTTGCTTATTGTTCATGGCTGCTTTTGCATACGCATCGCTCATATCAACAATGGTAAAGCGGGGAGTATCAGGTTTTAAGATCAGGTATAATCCCGGTAGTTTATTAAAAATTAATCGGCAATCATTCTCCTTCGTCATTTCTTTCTTGGTTTTTGTATCTGCTTAGTGCACCATACTATGGTGTTGTCCATTCTCATCAGGGTTTGGATTATTACTTTGCCATGGCATTATATTGCATGGATTTTGCTTATATTTAATTTACTACACTGATCTTTATTTGCTTTCCCAAAACTATTCCAACAGTTCGGCATCCTGATTAAAAAGGATAAATTGTATAGAATCGTTTTGAAAATAACAAATAGGATATAACATGAAGGTAAGCTCGACTTATTGAATTATTTTGACTAAATGTTAGTTGATGAAAAAATTCTTAATCATTGACGACCATGAAATTGTAAGACGGGGTTTAAAGTTATTGATCTCTGACTTTTATCCTGATGCACAGATTTTTGAAGCCCGCGATGGAGACACTACACTCGAGCAATTGAAACAAAATAGCTTTGACCTGATCATACTGGATATTCAAATGCCAAATACCAATAGTTTCGGATTGCTTGAATACATTATCACCCGGTATCCTGATACTAAAGTGCTTGTTTTTTCAATGGGTTCAGAAACCTTATTTGGCAAACGATTCATCAAGTCTGGTGCCAAGGGATATTTATCAAAGGAAGCTCCTATTGATGAAGTGAAAAAAGCAATTGAGACCGTATTGAGTGGTCGCAGGTATATAAGTGATCAATTAATGGATGAGTTTTTGGAAGAAGCAGCAGGTGAAAAGAAAAGCAATCCATTTACACAATTGTCTGACCGTGAATTTGAAATTGCTACTTTCTTATTAGCAGGTCTTAACGTTAGTGAGATAGCTAGCCGCTTACATTTACAACCCTCCACCGTTGGCACTTATAAATCACGGATTTTTGAGAAATTAAACATTTCCAATCTGATACAGCTAAAAGAAATTGCCTCTATTTATAATTTCTCCCAACAACCTTTGTAGTAAAATCACTACACAGAATTGCTGCTAATCCGTACAGAAAAAAATTACGATTCAAAATAACTTTGTTTCAGATAGCTCTTATCTAAATTCAAATTGAGATCAGGATAGTAGCTACTTAACCATACGATTTTTTTCAAAGGTTGGCATCGATTTACTACACATAATTACCCGTCCCTTCTAAACACCCCAACAAAAATAAAACGTAGTCTGCTAATCTAACACTTGCATATGAACACCTATTCATTTACTAAGGAAAAGGGCAACTGGTATATTAACCTTAAAGATGATCTCAGAGAATTTAATAAAAGTGAGCTCGTCCTTTTGGAAGGATCACGCCCTCTACTTGATTTCTTGTCCAATGAAAAGAAAAAGGTAACCCTTGCCATAGATGTAACTCCTTTTGATAAAGCTTACAGCCTGGAATTAACACAGATGAGCGATGGTCCTGCCGGAGGAGGGGGGTATTACGAACTAAGAGACTATAGAGGAAGAGTACTGCAGGAAGAACTCTGGTTAAGCGATATACCACTCTTTGTTTTTGGAGATATTCCGGAACATATATTCCTGCGAAATGAAAAACGCATACCTACCCAGCCAATGGCATAAAATAATCCAGAGGATTCGCCAGGCGCAGAAAGTCTTAAATCCTGAAAAACCTTTTAAAGACAATGCTGGTCCAATAGAGATCTCATCCTGGTGAAGACAAAACAGAGGGAACGGCGTGCCGTAGCAATACCTGTCGGAACAGGCTGTACGGCACGCTTATATTTTTACCAGTTCTTCACTGATCTGCCAAAGTTTTTTCCTTGCTTCAGCCTGATAAGCCTGCGCGTTAGGATTGGCCGGTTTTTTCTGGTTGAAGTATGCACCTGTTATTCCTTCTGTTTCTTTTGAGAAAGCAACATATTCCACCACATCAGCACCTTCCTCAACTGAAGAGGAAATATGACCAAAATAATCATACACCATATTGGTATTCATGAGTGTGGCAGGGTGAAGACTATTTACAGTTACACCTGTCTGTTTCAGTTGCTCCGCCAGTTCCATTCCATACATGATCTGCGCCAGCTTACTGCGACAATAGGCTGTATAGGAATCATACTTTTTCTCCATCATTATATCACTGAAGTCTATAGGCGCTTGTCCAATGGATGAAACATGTATAATGCGGGCAGGAGCAGATTGCTCCAAAAGAGGCAACAGGTTTTGCGTGAGTAGGAAGTGAGCAAGATAATTAACTGCAAAACGAAGCTCAAAGCCATCTGCACTTAGCTCACGCTTGCTGTTTCCTTTAGGTCCGCCACCTATGCCTGCATTGTTGATCAATACATGGAGCTGTGGATGTTCTTCTTTTACTTTTAAACTTAATGCCTTCACTTGTTGCAGTGATGCAAAATCTGCATTGTAATAATGGAGGCTTTCATTAGCCGTTATGGACCTGATCTCTTCTAATAGCCGCTCTCCTTTTGCCTGGTTGCGACCATGCATGATCAGATTGGCCCTGGCTTTTGCAGCCCGGACAGCTACGAGTTTACCCAGGCCATCTGTAGCTCCTG
The DNA here is from genome assembly GCA_966674115.1 of uncultured Chitinophagaceae bacterium. Classification (GTDB taxonomy): domain Bacteria; phylum Bacteroidota; class Bacteroidia; order Chitinophagales; family Chitinophagaceae; genus Flavisolibacter. Next base: position 9,415 of record CBKWHA010000142.1, on the reverse strand, counting down.
TAATCAAAACTGTTTTACCCCTTAAAAAGTTTCTTTCCATATTAAAGCAACAATAATTTTCAAATTTTCATTACTGCCCAAAGTTGTACATTCAGGTATGAATAAAAAAGCCATCATTTACGACCTTGACAATACAATATACCCGGTTACTTCTATTGGGGACAAGTTATTTGCATCCTTATATCAACTGATCAGGGAAAGCGGTGAACATGAAGACAATTTTAATGCCATCAAAGCTGATATCTTACGCAAGCCTTTCCAGGTGGTTGCTGCCACTTTCAGATTTAGCGACGAACTTACCCAAAAAGGGATCAACCTACTGAAAGACATCACTTATGAGGATGAAATATTGCCCTTCAGTGATTATTTTGAAATCAGGAGCATCCCAGCAGAAAGGTTCCTGGTAACAACAGGTTTTGTAAAACTTCAATACAGCAAGATCCGGGGTATGAACATTGAAAAGGATTTCAAGGAGATACATGTAATCGACCCCATGGCATCAGACAAGACCAAAAAAGATGTATTTGCAGATATTCTGAAAAGGCACGGTTATTCGTCTGCTGAAGTATTGGTAGTAGGCGACGATCTTGAATCTGAAATAAAAGCTGCTCAAACTTTGGGTATTGATACAGTGCTTTATGATAAATATAACCTGCACTCGGACAACCTGACAACGTACAAAATTGCTGATTTTAAAGAATTGGTTAGTATTGTATGATAGCACTACTTCAAGCTTTAGATTAAGCTATTGACATAAAAGATAAGTAACTAAAATGCAGAGATAACTTTTCGTATCATTAAATATCCTTTTATTTAACTTTCAACTTCAAATAAAATTCAAAACTTAACCCATTTCTGTTTATGAAACAACTTCCATTACGATGGTTGACCACATTTTTGTTTATCACTTTTATTCTACCAGTCTTTGCGCAGTTTAAGCTGACTGAACCTATACCTATTGATCCTAACGTAAAAATAGGCAAGTTACCCAACGGCCTTACTTATTACATTCAAAAGAATCCAAAACCAGAAAAGAAAGTAGAGTTACGCCTGGTCGTCAATGCCGGGTCTGTATTGGAAGATAATGACCAGCGTGGCCTTGCTCACTTTATGGAGCATATGGGATTCAATGGATCGAAAAACTTTCCCAAAAATGAACTTGTAGATTACCTGCAGAAGGCGGGTGTTGAATTTGGGGCCGACCTGAATGCTTATACCAGCTTTGATGAAACAGTGTATATATTACCAATTCCTTCTGATAATCCGGCAACCGTTGAAAAAGGTTTTACCGTTCTGGAAGATTGGGCATTCAACAACCTGATGGATAAGGAAGAAATTGAAAAAGAAAGAGGCGTGGTGCTCGAAGAGTCACGCCTGAGCAAGGGTGCTAATGAACGGATGCGACGAAAATATTTCCCACGGTTGTTCAATGGCTCGAAATACGCAGCTCGCCTGCCCATAGGAAATGATACAGTTTTAAGGACCTTCAAGCCTGAAACCCTGCAACGCTTTTATAAACAATGGTATCGTCCCAATTTAATGGCTGTTGTTGTTGTGGGCGATATTGATCCAGTAGAGGCAGAAAAGAAAATAAAAGCACATTTTAGCAAGTTCACCAACCCGGCCAATGCAAAGCCTCGTCCCTCTATCATTCCCATTCCTGCCAGAACAAAACCGGAAGCTATGGTGCTTACTGATGAAGAAGCTACCAATACAGTTTTGCAGGTATTCAATTTTGTAAAACCTGACAAAAAAGTAAAAACCTGGGCAGATTATCGAGAAAAAGGGATTGAAAGCCTGGTTACCTCACTCATCAACCAACGTTTGCAGGAGTTGACCCAACAAGAAAACCCGCCATTCCTGTATGGATACACAGGCTTTACTTCCTTCCTGCGTGGCTATGACGCGTTTGTTTCCTATGCAGTAATAGGCAACGGTTCTGCACAGAATGCAGTAGATGCATTGGTAGCAGAAACTGAAAGGGCCAGGCAGTATGGTTTTCTGGCAAGTGAACTGGACCGGGCAAAAGCCAATTTGTTGAATAGTGTAGAAACAGCTTACCGCGAACGCAACAAATCAGAATCCGGAGATATTGTCTGGCGCTATGTGAGTCATTACCTGGAAGGAGAACCAGCACCGGGAGACGAGAACCGTTACCTGTTTATCAAACAAGTGTTGCCAACCGTAACGCTTGAAGAGATCAATGCATTTGCCAGCAAAATGCCGTCCAATAAAAATGCGTTTGCGCTAATAACAGCCCCTGTTAAAATGAAAGATAAGCTACCTGCCAGCAATGATTTACTGAAAGCGATGGTAGCAGCAACCGCAAAACCTGTAAAGCCGTATGAGGAAAAAGCAGTGGCACAGCAGCTATTGGATAAAGAACCCGTTGCCGGAAAAATTACAACACAATCAGTAAATGAAAAACTGAGCACTGTCAACTTAACGCTAAGCAATGGTATTACAGTAACCATAAAACCTACAGCATTTAAAAACGACCAGGTGCTGATGGATGCATGGCGTTGGGGCGGTTTTCATCAATTTAGCCTAGCCGATAAAGACAATGCAAAATACGCAGCTACCCTTGTTACACAAATGGGTGTAAAAGATATGTCACCAACAGATCTCAGAAAGTTTCTTTCCGGCAAAACAGTTTCTGTACATCCGTACCTGAACGATCATGAGGAAGGCATTGAAGGCAGCAGCAGTGTAAAAGATTTTGAAACCTTTTTACAGTTAACACATTTGTACATCACGCAACCGAGAAGAGATGAAGGTCTGTTTAAATCATTTGTCAACAAGCAGAAAAGTTCTGTGCAGTTTCTCAGGCAAAATCCCCGTGCTTATTTTCAGGATACACTAACAAAGATTATTTACCAAAACAATCCCTGGGCTGAATCCTATCCTACTGAGGAAACTTTTGACCGCCTGAACCTGGATAGAAGCATGGCCATATATAACCAAATATTCAGCAATGCCTATGGCATGCACTTCACCTTTGTGGGTGCTCTTGATACCGTAATGGCGAAACCCTTGCTCGAAAAATACCTGGGTTCGCTGCCTGCATCGCAAAAGAAAAATGCCTTTAAAGACAACAACCTGCGTCCCGTGAAAGGCGTTGTGAATGCTGCTATTAAAAAAGGTAAAGAAGCACAGAGCGTGATCAGCCTTGTTTTTAAAGGAGAGGCTGAGTACAGTCCGAAAGAAAACCTTGCCTTCAAAGCCTTGCTGGAAGCCATGAATATTAAAGTAACGGAAAAGCTGCGCGAGGAAATGAGTGGCATTTATGGTGGAGGGTTCTATGGCGGTATTTCCAAGCGCCCCTATACACATTATTCCATTACAGCCTCTATCCCTTGTGGCCCTGAGAATGTAGACAAGCTTACTGCTGCATTGATGAATCTGATCCAGTCGGCACAAAACAATGGCATCGACGAGAAAGATTTGGATAAAGTAAAGGAAACCTGGAAGAAACAGTATAACGTAAGTATACAAAATAACGAATTCTGGTTATCTACTCTTTCCACTGCATGGATCAACCGCGAAGACCCGGAAGAAGTACTGAATTATGAACAGAATGTAAACGCACTGACTGTGGCAGACCTGCAAAAAGCAGCACAGAAGTATTTTACGCTGGATAATTATGTAAGAGCGGTATTATATCCGGAGAACGCCCAGGTAGCTGCTGACAAGCTGCAGCCAGCGAAAAGCTTTTAAGCACCATTAAAATTTTCTATAAAAAGCCTCGCGCACGCGAGGCTTTTTATTTTCCACGCGCCAACAGAAATTATCTTAAAATAGTGCTGGAGAGAAGGTTCTCCATTCTCCCGCACCCTCTCTCACAATTACAGGCTCGCCTGAAGTAAAATCAATAACGGTGGAAGGGATCATACCTCCGGCACCTCCATCAATAACCAAGTCAACCTGTTTTCCAAAACGGTCATGAATGATTTCGGGATCTGTATAGTCTTCAACAAATTCTCCGGGTAAGGAAGTGCTTAGAATAGGATTACCTAATTCCTGCACAATACAGCGGGCGATTTTATTATCCGGCACACGAATACCGATTGTATCCTTTTTGGTTTTTAGTATCTTGGGCACCTGCTTGCTAGCTTCCAAAATAAAAGTATAAGCACCAGGAAGGTGTTGTTTCAGAGTTCTATAAACCGGCGTAGATAACTGTTTGGCATATTCGCTTAAATGGCTGAGATTCTGGCATACAAAAGAAAATTGTGCTTTCTGCGGGCTGATGCCTTTTATCTGACAGATGCGTTCAATTGCTTTATGCTGGAATATATCGCAGCCTAGCCCGTAAATGGTGTCAGTAGGGTATATGATAATGCCACCCTTGCGCAGCACATCTGCAACTTGCTTGACCACCCGCATCTGCGGATTTTCCGGATGAATTCGTATCAGCATACCACAAAAGGTTTAGGGGTTCACAATTTTTTGAATATAGGCCATTCATGTGCACATACATTAATAACGAAATATCTTATCACCAGCCATTACTTCCTGTTTCTTTTCATCAAATGTAGCTTTCTGACCAGTACGCACGGCTGCGTTGGTCATAATGCTGGCTACAGAATGGTTGTAACCTGCTTCAACGGGTGCATTGGGCTGTTTTCTGCTCCTGACGCAATCCATCCAGTTGCGCATATGGGCAGACGTTAATGGATCGGCCCCAGTGTTTGCAGATGTTTCAACCTTTGTAGTCATCGCAGAGAGATCCATTACAGGCAACAGGTTGGCAGTCATTCCCATTTCTGCAGCTTCTGTTTGTGTCAAACCTCCTTTAGGAGATATTTTATTCGTAATCAGGTTCAGCTCCCCTCCATTGGAATAGTATACTTCCCCCACCCCTCCGCTGCTGTTGTGCATGCGGGACGCAAATACAACCTGGAAGCCATTCTTGTTTTTATCATCGCCATAATCAAAAACTGCTGTCATGGTATCCCAATTCTTACGGCCGTCTTTCCATTGATAAATACCACCATTTGCTACTACGCTGCGGGGATGCGTAAGTCCAGTAAACCAGTGTACGGTATCGATCTGGTGACACATCCACTGTCCAGGCATACCAGAAGAATATGGCCAGAACAAACGGTATTCAAGGTATTTGCGGGGATCCCATTGATCGGAAGGGCGGTTAATTAAAAAACGTTTCCAGTCGGTATCTTCCTCTTTCAGTTTAGCAACTAGTGCAGGCCTTCTCCACCGACCCGGCTGGTTTACATTCCAAACCAATTCAACCATGGTGATATTGCCAAACTTGCCGCTTCTGATATAATCGTTAGCCGCATGATAATTGGTACCGCTTCTTCTTTGCGAACCTATCTGCACGATCTTATTAGAAGCTTTAACTGCCTTCAGGGCGGCACGGTTGTCTTCCATGGTTTCAGCAAACGGTTTTTCCACATAAGCATCACAACCTGCATTTACGGCTTCAATAGTATGTATAGCATGCTGAAAATCGGCCGTGCTGATGATGACAGCATCAACGCTTTTGGAGGCATATAATTCATCATTATTGCGGAAAGCTTTTATATCATGCTGCAATGCAGTTTTAAGGTGAGCCTCACCTTCTTCCCTCCTCACTTTCCATAGGTCTGAAAGGGCAACGATATCGAAATTCAATTCTTTATAATGGTTCTGAAAGCAAGGGAAAAGAGTAGATCTGAAACGGTCGGAAAAACCCACTACACCTACATTTACGCGATCGTTAGCTCCCAAAATACGGGCATAGCTTTTGGCACTGATACCCATAGTCCCGGCATAAACTCCAGCCGCAGCCAGTGTTGTTTGTTTTATAAAATCTCTTCTAGAAGACATAATAATGAATAATGAATGATTAGTAATGAGTATTTACAAAGCTTTTACTGTTCCGATTAACCCAGTCAGTTGTCTAAAACAATCAATTATTATGGAACCTAAAGGTTGTAAGGATTCAATATCGCAATATTGTAATTTATTAGCAAGTCCAATGGCTGTATCAATTTCAATTACTGAGCCTCTTGCCACTTCAAAAAAACGTTTTCGTTCAATTTCAGATTTACGAGAGCAGCCTTCAGCGATGTTTAGATGTACCGATAATGCGGCTCTACGTATCTGCTGTACAATTGCAAACTTTTCTTCAGAAGGAAAGAACTTTGTAATTCTATAACATTCCAAGGCTAAATTTTGAGATTGTTTGAATACATCTGTTTTGGTATGAGATAATTGCAAAAACATAATGCAAAATTTATCTTTATAAAATATATCTTCTCATCACTCATCACTTCAGTTCTTTGATCTTAATACTCCTGAATGAAACCAGGTTCCCATGATCCTGCAACAAAATATGCCCTTTAGGTGCCATACCGAAGTCAGGCCATTTTTCATACTTACTGCGTGCTACCAATGCATAGAAGTAAGGCGTACCACGTTGGTATTCCACTACCTTCCAGCCATTGAGCCAGTGTTCTATGCGATTGTCGGGATAAACAACGATCATACCCCGGTTCCATTCACCAATAGGCCTCCTGGCTCTTGGTTCTCTAAGAGAAGGAATGAGATCATATAAGGAAGCTAATGTACGGTTACCAATAGAGCCCAGCTTTGCATCGGGATGTCTTTCATCATCCAGTATCTGGTATTCAAGTCCTATGGCAGATCCTGTATTGCCCTCTTTTTCAGTTACAAAATATTTCACACCGCTGTTGGCACCCTCGGTAAGCTTATAGTCAAATTGAAGAATGAATGCACCATATTCTTTTTCTGTAACGATATCACCGCCATTGGTTGACTCGGCACCCCCTGAAGGTAGCACACTCAGCACCCCGTCTTTGATTTCCCAACCTTTTTCCGGGAACTTGTCCTTGTAAGCACCTCTCCATCCATTGGTTGTTTTTCCATCCCACAGCATTTGTACGCCTTGTTTTTTCTCTACCTCAGAAATATTATTAGGAATAAGATTAACCACAAATACCTCACTCGATGGCGAAGGCCGTAAATCTTCTGTTTGAATGCGAATGTTACGCCAGCGGATCTGCCTTCCTTCATCTTCCTTCTTATTTATGGAATGTACTTGCAGAGCAATAAAGCCTTTTGGCGTCATATTATCAACTACATATGCAGCCGGAACACCATTCACCCAGGAGCGGATGTTGTTGCCAATACATTCAATGCGGCATTTATTCCATTGCCCCTTCTTGAATGCACTTTTAGCAGCGGGATTCAGGTCCAGTTGGTATAACCAGTCTCTGCGGGCTTCGTCATAAATGCCACCCGTCCAGGCTCGGGGTGATGGGTCGATCTCAAATTGATAGCCGTGCACCCTTCCGTTCTTGTAATCAAGTTTACTTTCGCTGCGAAATTGTATGCCAGAGTTCATGGTACTGTCTACTTTAAACTCTAGCTCCAGGATGAAATCACCATAATCTTTTTCAGTAGCTAAAAAAGAGTTGGGTTCGCCAAATACGGTTGTGCCCACAATTTCACCATTCTGAATAGAATATTTTGCTTTACCGTTTAATTGTTTCCAACCAGAAAGATCTTTACCGTTAAACAGATTTTTCCAATTCGATGCTGAAGTTTGTGCAGTTGCAATGAATACGCCACAAACCATAATTGCAGAAAAGAGCGTTTGTTTCATAATGGCCTTGTTGGTAAGAATGGAATAGTTTAGTTAAAATTGAAATTCGTATCCCTAAATATAGGGAGAGCAGGTTACATTTCAGCCGTTAAATATTTTCAGTATCGAAATTTATACAGAATCATTTTCGGAAAAAAATCTCTTATTTTCATTGATCTATTGACTTACATAACACTTTTGCTATATGAACCTTAACAGAAGAAGCTTTCTACGAAACACTACCCTTACTGCAATTGGCTCCGGAATAATTGCTTCCGTTCCTATGGATGTATTAGCAGCCATAAGAAAAAAGATTTCTCCCAATGATTCTATCAATGTAGCCTTGATCGGCTGCAAGGGCATGGGTTGGAGCAATCTTACTTCTATGCTTAAGATGCCAGAGGTGCAATGCGTTGCCCTTTGTGATGTAGACAGTAATGTGCTGAACCAGCGTAAGGCTGAACTGGAAAAGATCAACATCAAACCAAAGACTTATACAGATTACCGGAAATTACTGGAAAATAAGGATGTTGATGCAGTGATCATTGCCACGCCCGACCACTGGCACTGTCTTCAGATGATCGATGCCTGTGCGGCAGGCAAAGATGTTTATGTTGAAAAGCCCGTTTCCAATTCCATTCGCGAAGCGCAACTAATGGTAGAAGCTGCCCGCAAATACAACAAAGTGGTGCAGGTAAACCAATGGCAGCGCAGCCAGCAGCATTTTCACAATGCAATAGAATTTGTAAAATCAGGCAAGTTGGGAAAGATCTCTTTAACCAAAACATGGATGTTCCGGGCTGGCAGTACACCTTTACCTGTTGTACCCGACGAGCCGGTGCCGGCAGGTGTAGATTATGATCTATGGCTGGGCCCTGCGAAAAAGCGTCCTTTCAATAAAAACCGCTTTCATTACGAGTTCCGCTGGTTTTGGGACTATGCCGGTGGACTGATGACCGACTGGGGTGTACACCTCATTGATATGGTTTTATGGGGTATGAATGCCGAAGCTCCACAATCGGTAATGGCCGCTGGTGGTAAGTACACTTTTCCTCAGGATGCCCGCGAAACTCCGGACCTGCAAACTGTTGTTTATGATTATAGTGGCTTTCAAATGCTTTGGGAACACAACATGGCTTCCGGCACTGGAAATTATGGATTGCAGCATGGTATTGCTTTCATTGGCGAAAACGGCACGCTCCTACTAAACCGCAGTGGTTGGGAAGTAAGGCCAGATAAGGTAAAGAATGAAGAAAAAATGAAAGCCGTGGCCTGGCAGCCAAGAATTGATGATGGCCTGGATAAACACACAGTCAATTTTATAGAAGTGGTGAAATCCCGCGAGAACGAAAAATTAAATTGCCCCATTGAGGCCGGTGCACGGGTAGCCATCAATTGCCACATGGGTAATATTGCCCTACGTACGGGTGAAAAGATTTTATGGAATGCGGCAGATAGCAAATTCAATAATGCCAGGGCAAATGAGTTGATCAAACCCGATTATCTGAATGGATGGAAGCTGCCTAAAGTGCAGGTATAAGGCTTAAAGACGGCTGTTGAAGCTTACAGCAGAAAGCGGAACGCTGTTATGAATAGTTCCTGTAACTGAAACTTGCTCCGGGGTTGCATTCACAGCCTCGGAGAGTTTGACCACAAAAGTTTCATGGCCCCTACTCTGTGCTTCGCAATCTACTTGTACCTTAATAGTTTGCAATAACCGGTTAGCCGGAAAAATAATAGTGCCTTTTTTCTGTAAGTAATCTTCACCCTGTGAGGTTGTACTGCTCATGGTTTGGTATTGAA
>CBKWHA010000141.1:0-13746 GCA_966674115.1 uncultured Chitinophagaceae bacterium | reverse complement strand
ATAAAAATTGTTTATAAATCATGCGCGCTTCTTCCGCTGTACCAAATGCAATGGTTCCCCATTCGTCGGGAATAAGGGATACAATTTCGTGGATGCGCTGAGGTGTCAAGATGGAAAGGAAGGATTCGTTTATAGTTTCTAATTCGTTCGCCCATGCCAGTAAGACATGGTCTTTTACAGCCGTAAAGGGGCGGCGAGATTGTTCCTCCCAATTGTGGGGTGCATGGTGAAAATAAAGGGAAGCACCATGATCGATGAGCCAAAGTTCTTTATACCACATGAGCATATTGGTGTTGCGGCATGTGCGGTCTACATTGGTGAGCAGACAGTCTAACCATACAATTTTGGAAGCAAGGGTGTTATCGATTTTTGTTACAACAGGGTCAAATGTTATGGCTCCGGAAAGGTAATGCAGTGCCAGGTTCAGCCCTGCACTGGCTTTGAGCAGGTCCTGTATCTCTTCGTCGGGTTCTGTTCTGCCAAAGGCCGGATCTACGGTAGCAAAAACGATCTCCGGTACCCGCAAACCAAGCGAACGTGCGATCTCACCACCAATAAGTTCGGCAATCAAGGCTTTAATGCCCTGGCCAGCCCCCCGGAATTTGAGTACGTACAAGAAGCCGTCATCGGCTTCCACAATGGCCGGAAGAGAACCGCCTTCCCGTAAAGGAGTGACGTAGCGAATTACATCAACGGTCCTAATTTCTGGTTGAATAGCATCCATGGGCAAAATAACGTTTAAATTTTTTATTAACTTCACTGCTGATTTTTGTGCTGATCGTTCCATTGACGGGTAGGATGCTTGCTAACGGTTGGCAATAAATATATTCAACCAAGACTATATAATGATAAGACTAATACCATCCGGTTCCCGTTTGCGAAACTTTTTGTTAAACATTTTAACGGCTGTTGTATACTTCGTACTGGCAACCGTTAGCTTACAGCTGGCGTATTTATCTTCAAATGCAACGGCATTCTGGCCACCTTCAGGGTTTGCATTTGCTGCTATTTTAATTGTAGGTATAAAGATCGCGCCTGGTATCTTCTTAGGTGCATTCGTTGCTAATTTAGTAGAATTCCTTACAAATAATACTGCGAATACTTTTACCGCATTGTTGTCTTCAGCTCTTATTGGTGCCGGAAATGCAGGAGAAGCGCTTTTGGGTTATTATTTATTGAGGAAAATGGTACCTGGCACTGCCAGTCATCATTATTTTCAGAAAGTGTACCGTATCCTCCGATTTGTCTGTGTGACCATTGTGATGTGCCTTGTAAGTTGCTTCATTGGATCCTTGACCATATTTGTTACTGATATCATTCGAGCTGATCAGTTCTTTACGGTTATGTTTACATGGTGGGCAGGTGATGTATCCGGTATCCTACTTTTTACACCATTGTTTTTGACCTGGTCGCACGGGAAGATATCGAATCCTTTTAAGGAAGACTGGAAAACATTAGTAGAAAGCAGCTCATTAATTCTATGCCTGTTATTTTTGACAGGGCTTGTTTTTGAAACATGGTTTACACCTCCGTTCCCGTTATCACGGGATTACTGGGTAATTCCATTACTTATATGGGCTGCCATCAGATTTAATCAACAGTTTGTTGTAACCACTGTATTGATCACAGCAATCATTGCTTTTTGGGGAACTGTACATGGATCAGGTCCATTTTCAACGAGCTCTCTCAATGAATCGTTGCTTACCATTGACGGTTTTATTGCTATCAATAGTGTTATGACACTGGTTTTGAATGCTGCTTTAATGGAAAGAAGAAAGTCAGAGGCTTCCTTGCTTAGTGCCAGGGACAACCTGGAACAACTGGTGCAGGAACGAACTGCAGCTTTGCAGCAATTGAATTTACAGCTTGCTGAAGCCCAGAGGCTGGCACATATAGGAAGCTGGGAGTGGGATGTAATACAAAACAAGATCACCTGGTCAGATGAACTATACCGAATTTATAAGCAGTCTAAACTACATTTTGATCCTACATATGAGCATTTTCTACAGTGTGTTCATCCTGAAGACAGGGATAGGGTTAATGAAACCATACAACGCTGTTACAGGACTCATCATCCATTTGATTTTTATCACAAGATCATATGTCCGGATGGAGAAGTACGGATACTATACGCAAGAGGGATCGTTATTCTTGATGAAAGAGGGGCTGTTGTAAAAATGGCAGGAACCGGCCAGGATGTAACAGATACCAAGCTGGCAGAGGATCTTTTACTGAGAACCACCCAGGAGCTCGCACAAAAAAATAAAGAACTGGAAAGAAGTAATAAAGAGCTTGCATCATTTAGTTATGCGGCAAGTCATGACCTTCAAGAACCTCTACGAAAGATCATGTTGTTTGTGGACAGGATCCAGCATAAAGAGCAGGAGCACCTTTCGCCCGCTGGCAAGGAATATTTTAGCCGTATACAATTTGCTGCTGAAAGGATGAAAATGCTTATTGTTAATCTTCTTACTTATTACAGCGTGAATAATACCGGACAACGTTTTGAAGAAACGGATCTCAACCAGATCTTACAAGAAGCAATGAAAGATTTCAGTGAGGTGATCCAGCAAAAAGGCGCTGTCATTGAATCTGCTCCCTTACCCCGTTTAAAGGTGGTTCCATTCCAAATCAGGCAATTGTTTGCTAATATCATCAGCAATTCATTAAAGTTCTCAAAAAAAGACAACAGACCTCACGTTGTTATTAATGCAGAGTTGACTCATGAAGACAATAGGAAGTATTATCATATCTACATCCACGATAACGGCATTGGCTTTGACCCGGCTTATAAAGAAAAGATTTTTGATATTTTTCAGCGTTTACATGGTCAAAGTGAATATACAGGAACAGGTATTGGACTTGCCATCTGCAAGAAGATCATTGAAAATCATCATGGTATGATCTCTGCACATGGCGAAGTAGGTAAAGGGGCTACTTTTCATGTTTACTTGCCGGTTTTATCTGTAACTGTTGTACAAAAAGCATGAAGTGCGCAGCGTTCTTTAATTACCTGTTTATAATCTTTATTTCTACTCTTCTGTTTAACGTGCGGTCGGTTTCGGAGTGTTCCGGATATATCAATGGGCTAGTTGCTGCAAAACCTTTATAGATCATTCTGTTTTTATCAATACCATTTTCAATTAAGAAGTCGTAGACTGCCTTTGCACGGTTGATAGAAAGGTTTCTATCTCCGGAATCGTAATCAACGCCGTCCAAGCCCGTTCCGTGCAAGCAACAGATATGTCCCTGGATCTCAATTTCAAGTGTCGGATACCGTTTCATTGCATCCAGCAATTCGTCCAGGGCTGGTTTGGCTTCGGGTAGAAAACGGTGGCTTCCACCGTAAAAATTGATATTGCGTAACCGGAGTGTTTGTCCTTCTTTTACTGTATCCACCACCTCTTTGGAAAATTCGATTACTGTGTCTTTGGGTATTGACCTTGTGGTAGATTGCTCTTCTTTCTTTGACCATATTAATTCCACCCGTCTATTTTTTTGTTGCTCTTCCGGCGTGCTGTTGCTATTTAAGGGCATTCTTTCTCCATACGCTTCTACCAATGCGATAGCTGTCTTGGATATACCATTATTCAGCAAGTAATTGTGGACAGAAAAGCTTCTTTCTTTAGAGAGCCTGTCGTTGTAAGCATGTGAACCCAGACTGTCACAGTGACCCTTAACCGTTAATTGTGAGGCTTCCGGGTTGCTTTTATAGATGGAAATAAATGAGTCCAGCGTATTGCGTGCATCAGGTGTAAGAACTGATTGGTCGAATGGGAAAAAAATGAAGATAGTATCCTTCGTTTCCTGTGCTGTTGAGCTTAGTACGAAGAACAGGGCAAGCAATGCACCAAAGAAGATCTTCATACAGTTAAAGTTCTGAAAAAAACCGCATAAGCGCATACAAGGCTTTCATATTTGATAGGTATTGCATTCTACAAACCCATCATTAAGGTTTTACACTTTACATCTATTGAGAATGAATTCTTTATAAAATGAAGTTTAAATGCTGGTCTTTGGAACAGATACATCATGATGGTTTAATCTGGCATGGTTTTCTCGGCCAAGGTTTTTACAACGGTCAACTAGACACTTCATTTCATAAAGCTGAAGAACATTTTTTAGATGGCAAGCAAACGTTAAACGCCCGTTGTTTCTACTACGGGCTCTTATATCTGTTTTTGTACACCTGATCCTACAATGTGATCGTATGGTAAGTGGTACAAGCTTTGTTGCTATTGAAAGAGATTCCTATGGGAAATCCGAAGTAACCCTAGAGATCACCCTATGTATCCCTCTATAGTTCGACAACAGCGGTGAGCAGCTCAATCTCTTGCCGCTGTATTATTAATGATGAATTATTTTCTTACTTAAGTCATCACTTTTTCTTTCAGTTGTTCGCGCACCTGCTTCATTGCTTGACCCCAGTTAATTAATTGGTTCAGCATTGCGCTTAATTTTTTTTCGTGGGAAGGTGCTGGTTTGAAAATACTATAATTCTCGAAGTCTGTAGCAAGAGATAATGCAACCTGTTCTCTGACATCAGCAATTTGCAGTTCTGCCATTACCAACCTAAGGTGCTCTACTGCGCGTGTGCCGCCTGCACTTCCATAACTTACAAAGCCCGCTACTTTATTGTTCCATTCTTTATATAGGAAGTCAATTGCATTTTTCAATGCGCCCGGGATACTATGATTGTATTCCGCTGTTACAAAAACGAAGGCGTCGTACGTATCAATTTTTGCTGACCAGTCTTTTGTATGTTCTTTTGAATATTTACCCTGTGAAGGAGGTATAGGTTCGTCCAATAGCGGAAGGTCAAAATCAGCTAAATCGACCAGCTCAAATACTGCGTCTGTTCTTTTTCTGGCAATCTCAAATACCCAATTGGCAACAGCTTCGCCATTACGGTTCGGGCGTGTACTCCCTAGGATTACGGCTATTCTGATCATTTTTCAGTTTTTTGGGTTATCGGAATCTATTTCAGTTTCAAAATGAAAAAATCCTGCCAATGACTAAGCATTTGATTTATAATAACTTTGGTAACTGAACTGTATTTATTGTATGAACCGTATTCTGGCTTTAAGTAGTTCTCGTGCAGGCAATAGCAGATATTTAGAAATTGCAGCACCTATGATCAAAAATTTTCTTGGAACAGAACCATTGAAGATCGCTTTTATACCTTTTGCATCTGTGGACAGAGATTATGAACAATATGGTTCTATGGTGCAGCAAGCATTATCTCAATTGCCTTATGAGATAAAGGTTGTGCATGAAGATGATGGAGTTGTTGTTTTAGAAGATGCTGATGTTGTAATGGTAGGAGGTGGTAATACTTTTAAATTGCTACATGATCTATATCAATCAGGGCTGTTAGACGTTACACGTGACCGAGTGCAAAATGGAATACCGTATGTAGGGTGGAGTGCCGGTGCTAATATTACAGGGCTTACGATTAGTACAACCAATGATATGCCCATCATACAGCCACAGCGTTTTTCAGCTTTGGGATTGCTTCCCTTCCAAATCAATCCACATTATCTTAACCAAAAGCCGGAGGGTTTTCATGGCGAGACGCGTGATCAACGTTTGGAGGAGTTTATCCAACTCAATCCTGGTGTTCCGGTGGTGGGATTGCCTGAGGGAACTGCATTGAGACGACAAGACCGTTCACTTATGTTTATTGGAAATGTACCCGGTGTATTATTTGAAAGTGATGAACATGGGCTGCCTGTGAAGAAGGAGATTGCTCCAGGAGAGGATTTGTCGTTTTTGTTGGCAAGTGGAGGGAATAGACAATGGGTAATAGAGAGGGGTTATTAGTTATGAGTTATGGGTTACGAGTTTGTGGATGGTAATGGGCAATAGGCAAGTCTTTTAAACGTTTATTGAAACGAGGAAATTTTTATTACAGTTTTCTTCAGATTTTCCGGCTTTTTATTTGTTAAATGGCTTTCATTATTATGAGAAATACCGTTGCTGCCCTATTACTATTAGCCACCATCGGACCCGGATGTAAGTCCATTGGTTTTTTGGGTAAAAAAACACCGCACGAGGAGTATGCTAAAAAGCTTGATAAAACAGACCTTGAGGAAACGCCGGAGGGACGTCAGTGGCTGGCGGCCTCTAAAGCGGCCCTGGAAGATGCACAAATAGTAGAATTGCCGTATAGGCAATATGGCTATTTTGGAGGAGATAAACCCCGCGCTTTAGGGCTTCAATTTAATGCCAAGCGTGGAGAACAATTGAATTTCATGCTGACCAAGAAAACATCAGTTCCACTTGCACTCTATGCTGATATTTTCAAATTGGGAGGAACAGAGGCCACTATCGTTTATTCTGCTGATACCATTAGTTCTCAATTCAGCTATTATGTAGAAGAAGCAGGTAGTTATCTATTGCGCCTGCAACCGGAACTGTTTCGTACAGGCGGCTATCTTTTATCTATTTCGGTGGGACCTTCGTTGGGTTTTCCTGTATCTGGTAACAAAGCAAGAACAGGCAGTTTCTGGGGTGCAAGCCGTGGAGGCGGAAGGCGCCGGCATGAAGGCATTGACATTTTTGCACCAAAACGTACGCCTGTTGTTGCGGCTGCCGATGGCATTGTTACAGGTGTTAAAACAAGCGGATTGGGTGGTAAGGTTGTTTGGCTGAAGATCCCGGATAAAAATATTACACTTTATTATGCTCACCTTGACAAACAACTGGTAAAGGAAGGGCAGGAGGTTAAAAAGGGAGAAACGCTTGGTCTTGTCGGCAATACCGGAAATGCCAGGCATACAGCTTCACATCTTCACTTTGGCATTTATACCAGTAATGGCCCAATAGATCCTTTTCCTTTTGTAAATCCGCAAGTGAAAGCTGCACCTGCCGTTGCGGAAAAAGGGATGATAAATTATTTGCGGGTGACGAAAACGCAAAAGCTAACCGATAAAAATACCGTGCTGCCTGCCAATACCTTATTGATACCCATAGCTACCACCCAGAAGGGTTATATTGCAGAAACGCCAGAAGGAAAAATGGTACAGGTTCCATTTACATCGGTGCAGTCATTGTCTCAACCGGTTAAGAGCATGATGGCTGTGACCGGGCAGACGGAAAAAGAGCGGAAGAGGAGAATGCGCGACTGAATGCCTTAAAAGGCTTAATTTGCACACCTTTTAAACTAGAATCAAGGAAGTAATACCGGATTTAATTGAGTAGTTCGATAATTAGGTCGTGAATGGTCAATGGTAAAAATAGTATAAAGGATCTTTTGCTAAAGACTTGCTTCCTGAAATAGAAATAAATCAGTTCCTTAATGAGTTTGTTACAGGTGTCTGCAGTCAGCAGGCAAGAAGGAGGGGCCTACCTACTTAAAGAAATCAGCTTTACACAAAAAGAATTTCAGAAGATAGCCATTGCTGGTGCAACGGGCTCCGGTAAAACCACATTGTTAAAGATCATTTCAGGTTTAGAGCAACCAGATGGAGGTGAAGTGTTGTTTGAAGGTGTACGGGTATTGGGGCCTTTTGAAAAACTCATTCCGGGACATCCACGCATTGCCTATTTGTCTCAGCATTTTGAATTAAGGAATCATTACAGGGTAGAAGAAATACTGCAGATGGCTAACCTTATAGGTGAGCAGGAAGCCCATAATATCTATGAGATCTGCAGGATCGATCATTTATTAAGCCGCTGGACGCACCAACTATCGGGAGGGGAGCGGCAACGGATCTCATTAGCCCGGTTGCTGGTTGCAGCTCCCAAGCTATTAGTGCTCGATGAACCTTACTCTAACCTTGATGCCATTCATACCAATATTCTTAAGACTGTCATCAATGATATCAGTGAAAAATTAAAGATCACCTGCTTATTAGTTTCTCATGATCCGCATGATATGCTGCCCTGGGCAGATGAGATCATTATTTTACAGAATGGGCAAATCATACAAAAAGGTACGCCCATTGAAGTTTACAAATCCCCGGTGAATGAGCATGCTGCTGCTTTATTTGGCAAGTACAATGTTGTTACTCCTCATCTTATTCAGGCTTTTCCAGATCATCCTGGTATTAACCGTTTTATCCGTCCGGAAGATTTCACCATTGAGCAAGGCCAACATCAAGGTATTAAAGGTGTGGTGAAGAAGGCCTATTTTATGGGGAATTATTATGAGTATGTAGTTCATATTTCCCGGGATACCATTATTGTTCATGCTAATGAAGCGTACCAGGTAGGGGATACTATTTCTGTTTCACTTAAGATATTGGCTGGCACTGGTTGATTGGCATTGAAATTTTATACTGAAAAGTATGAAACCAATTGCAAAAGCTACTCAATTTCTTTTCTTTTGGATTGCATTGGTAGTTGTGCTCTATTATGGAAGAGTTGTACTCATTCCGCTGATCTTTGCCGCTATCCTGTCTATGCTCATGACACCTGTATGCCGTAAATTGGATAACCTCGGGTTTCATCGTGTTTTATCTTCCCTGACTTGTATTTTGATCCTGCTAGCCGTTTTTGCCTGTACGCTTTTAATCATGTTTGCACAGGTGAACAGTTTCAGGCAAGATATCCCGATGATAGAGCATAAGATAAATACAATGATCGCATCGCTCCATACCTGGCTTGAGCAGCGGTTCAATATACCGGTGGAACATCAAAAGCAGATGGTACAAAACCAGATCCGGAATTTTACCGAGTCTTCCTCTTCTTATATTGGCAGTGTTGTAACCAGTGCTGCCGGTATTATCATTAATGCCATTTTTATTTTTGTTATCAGTTTTTTACTCCTTTATGGAAAGGAAAAGTATTATAATTTTTTCCTTCAGTTAATGCATGGTACACACGATGATGTAAAAGAATCCCTGCTGAACAGGATCACCCTTGTAGCCCAGAAGTATTTAGTAGGAAGAGCGCTTTCCATGCTGGTGTTGTTCATTCTTTATTTTATCGCATTGCTCATCATTGGGGTCAATAATGCATTATTGCTTTCATTGGTTGCTGCGTTGGTTAATCTTATTCCTTATGTAGGTCCAATATTGGCTGGTGTATTTCCCTTTCTTGCAGCCCTGGTGACACAGGATACATTAGAACCTGCCATTTGGGTGGTCATCAGTTTTTCCGTTATACAGGGTATCGATAATTATTTTGTGACACCATATGTGATGGGAGGAGAAGTTAGTTTGAGTGCCATGGCAACTATATTCAGTATTATTTGCGGTGGTATTGTATGGGGCATAGCAGGGATGATCTTATTTATACCACTGCTTAGTATTGCTAAAATCATTTTTGACCATATTGAAGTGCTCAAGCCATATGGTTACCTCATAGGTGATGACCGCGATGAGGCCCCATCTTTAAAGATCATTAACTGGTTCAAGAAATGGTTCAGAAAATAGCTGTCGATAATTGGCTCCGGCATTGCTTTTGTAAATTGAAAATGAAAACCATTAATATTTTTAAAACTATTTATTATGGCGAGAAATACTTCCAATAAAAAACAGCAGGTAAGTAATCAAAGCAATGAAAACAAGAACCGTAAAGGTGATACAGAACGTACTTCTAACCAAGGGCGTAAGGAGGCATCAGGTGGTAGTAAGGATACGAATAACAGGGGGCAGAGTAAGGGAGGAGAGGAGAGGTTGTGAGTTGAGTTGGGAGTTTAGAGTTCAAAGTTAAAAGTTACGAGTTATGGGTTATGAGTTATGAGTTATGAGTGCGGTTCTTAGGGAAGTCACTCATAACTCATTATTTTTTGATCATTTTGGTTTTGGATTGCTTTTACTTAGATAGGAGCTGTTTTACTTTAGAAATGATATGGGTGGCACTTATGCCTGCATCGTCTAATAACTGGTCTTTGGTTCCGGATTGTGAGATCTTTGTAACGGCCATTTTTATTATTTGAGCGTTTTGGTTTTCTTTTGACAGAGCGGCTGCTGCAAAATCGCCCATACCACCATGTTCAAAATGGTCTTCAACAGTGATCAATATCCTCTTTTCTGTTTCCTGCAGGCACTTTCTAAGCGTGTTTTGATCAATAGGGTGGATTGAATAACAATCGACAATGCGGACGTTGATGTTTTCCATTTGTAATTCATCTGCAGCTTTTAGTGCTTCAAAAACCGTAATGCCAGTGGCGGCAATGGTCAACTGATCATTAGCAGACTGCCGTACTATTTTTGAGCCACCGATGGTAAACTCTTCTTCATTATTGTACAGCAGCGGGGTTTTGGGACGAAGTGTACGCATATAAGCAAATCCCTTATGGCTAGCCATAAGTGGAATTAATTTGGCAGTGGAAACAGCATCTGAAGGTTGCAGTACTACAGTGTCGGGCAGTGTACCGAACAGCGCAATGTCTTCCAATCCCATTTGTGAAGGACCATCTTCTCCAATTGAAACGCCCACATGAGAGCCAATAAATTTTATATTGGCTTCGGAAACCCTTGCCATGCGGATCTGGTCGGCTGCTCTTGTGAGAAAAGCAGCGAATGTAGCCACAAAAGGAGTTTTGCCTAACCGTGACAAACCTGCAGCTACTGAAACCATGTTTTGCTCTGCAATGTACGATTCCACGAAGCGTTCAGGGAATGCCTTCTTAAAAGATTCTGTGAAGGTAGAGTTCATGACATCGCCATCAAGGGCATAGATGTTCAGGTTTTTCTCTCCCAGTTTTACCAAGACCTCACCGAACACTTCCCTGGTTGCATATTCTTTGTCTTTTTCGAAAGAGAGGTCAACTGGTTGGGCAGGGGTGCTATCTGCAGGTAATTTTGACTGTGAAGGCTTTTTAACGTTGAAGCGCAGGTTGTCGTCTACTGTGCCTATTTCTTCCAAAGCTTTCTCCAATTCTTCTTTTTTTAATCCTTTGCCATGCCAGGTATCTTTGTTCTCTATAAAGGAAACTCCCTTGCCCTTGAAGGTCTTGGCAATGATGGCGAAAGGCTTACCAGAGGTGTTTTTTGTTGCCTGGTCAAGAGCTTTGTCAATTTCTTCCAGGTTGTGCCCGTCAATTGCTACGACTTCAAAATCAAAACCCTTAAATCGGTTGACGTATTTTTCAATATGGTGACCGAACATTGTTTCCTGACTTTGGGCCAATCGGTTAATATCTAAAATGGCGATCAGGTTATCCAATTTTTCATGGGCTGCAAAATTGGCTGCTTCCCAAACCTGCCCTTCTGCTAATTCACCATCACCAGTAAGTACATAAGTTTTATTGGGAAGGCCTTCCCGTTTTCCCAGCAAGGCCAGTCCGGCACCAACTGATAAACCTTGTCCCAAGGAGCCGGTAGCTGCTTCTGTATACATATATTTTGGAACCGGGTGGCCTTCAAACTGGCTGCCGAACTTTCTTAAGGACTTGAGCTTTTCCAGAGGGTAGGCGCCAGCCATACCAAATAGGGCGTACAACAGAGGGGCGGCATGACCTTTCGAAAGCACAAACCTATCGTTGTACAAATTGAGCGGGTTGGCGAGGTCGTATGTAAAGTATTTATCAAAAAGCACGGCAGTAAGATCGGCTGCTGATAAGCATGAGGTTGGATGGCCTGAACCTGCTTCGGTTGTGGAAATAAGTGACCATTTGCGGAGGAGGTTGGCTTTTTGTTTTACATCATTTAATTGCTCCATAATGAGTTCGGTTGATAAAATGAGTTTTAATGATCTGATTGATGCAAGTTTGAAGCCATGCACATGTGCTTATTTTTTATAATTTTCTTTTTACTTTGTGCTTATGACCTTACCACAACCAACTGCTCCCACTGTTGCTGAGATTGAGCGTATATCACTGTTTCAAGAACCTGTTGTCCGCAATCTAAAAATCACTCAATGCTATTATGAGCTGTCCAAAGCTTTCTTGGCGCGTACTGGTAGCTATGCCAACTGGTGTACGTTTGCTGTTTGGGCATCCAAGCAGGCCGGGCAAACTATCAGACGGGAAGATCTGATCCGGACATTGGAAGCCAAGCTGAAAATGGAGCCTGAGGTAGCAGAGGCATTGGGTTTGATAGCCACACTGGCCAAAAAATTAGGAGCCCGTCAGAATTTTGAACAGATCAGGAATTCAGCTTTGGGTAGTTTATTGGTTTCTGTCGTTGACAAGGCCAGTAATGCTGTAAGCAGGGGCAACAAAAAAGTCTTTGAAGAGATTGCACGAGAATTTGCCCGCTTTATGGCTAGCTGTTATTACGATACAACCTACTCGCAGGCAAAGATCGACGCATTTTGCGCTCAATTGCTATCGGGTGATCCACCCAACGGGCAAGCCTATTTGCGTTCAGCTTTCAGAAGGTATTATGAATCCTTTTTCATTGAGGATCCAAAACAGAAGGCTGAGTTGCAGTTACTGGCCAATCTAGAGATCGGGTTTCATGAACAAACACGTTTACAGCCAGAAATTGCAGCATCGCTGAATGCTGCCGCTATCGATTCCAAACTGGTAAAGGAGCGTTTGCTGCGTATATTATTTCCTAACCAGGATTATATAGGTCGAATATGGTTATTTTTCCAAAGCCTGTTTCAAAAGACCGGCTTGCTGGATAAAGCCATAGAAACTTTAGTGTTGAAGGCGCAGATCCATCTTCGTAAGTTGCTGACCTTTCATTTGATGACCATAACCATTCCTCCGGACCGTTGTCTGCGTTTGGGGCAAGATCTGACAACTGATTTTCCTGTTTATTTTAAAGAATTGGTTTATCCAGACTTGCTTGCATTGCTGAAGAAGATCGATCCTACTCAGAATAGTCTAATTCAAAGTGGTGCTACCGATTGGGCCAATTTGCCAGAGCGCCTGCATTATATAGCTGATTTGTTTCGTTGTTATTTTGATGCGAAGGAACTGTTTGATCCGCCTTTTACAGAGGATGAGACTTTGGTAATTAAAGCAGGTGCTTATCAATAGGAGTTCTATATGGTAGCAGTTTTCCATTTTCTTTTTAATTGCAAGTATTAGCCCCTTAAAATCTGGACAAATTTTGAAAAACAGTTAGGTTGTTTTTGGGTTTTTTGAGACATGGGAACAAAGAAGAATTAGGAGACATAAATGTCCAACAAATTTCCGAGCATGTGGGTAAGCAGGTAGATGTGCTGTGTTATTATATCACGGAGAAGCCTGTACGCACTGTCAAGGGACAGTTGATGTATTTCGGGACGTTCATTGATGCTGCAGGTGATTGGGTAGATACAATTCATTTTCCGGATAAGGCGATGAAACACAGGCTGACGGGTAAAGGGTTTTATCACATAAGGGGAAAGGTGGTGGAGGAGTTTGGGGTGTATAGTATTGAAGTGGCGTGGCTGGAGAAGGTGGGGATTGTGGGATAAAGGGATGTCAAAAGCGGTCATTTCTTGTCAAAACGGTCATGAAGGTTGGAGGGTGTGGTGTGGAGTGGTAGTTTTAGAAAATAAATGTAGGAGCAATGAAGAAAGTATACATTGATAATAAAAGGGGCATAGTGCTGGTGAATGGCAAGAAGGTACCTGGTTTGCTGCTTCATAGCATCAGGGGAGCTCTTGGGAAGAGTTTTGTGGTGAAACACTACAGGAATGGAAAAATCGTGATCACTAAGTTTCCGGATATGAGCGGGATTGTGGCTACTGAAAAGCAGCGGGCAAGGAGGGAGTTGTTCCGGGAGGCTGCGGTGTATGCCAAATGGATTTTGGCAGATGAAGAAAGGAAGAAGGCTTTTCAAAAGACGCTGCCTAGGAAAAAGCAGCAGAGGGTATACCAGGCAGCCATACAGTTGTATATGAGCAAGCAAGGAG
>CBKWHA010000140.1:0-13910 GCA_966674115.1 uncultured Chitinophagaceae bacterium | reverse complement strand
AACCGGATTGATCATTCCATCAGATTGAAGGTCGAGCACATTGAAATAAACAGGCTCATTGCCTTTATTTCTTACCCATAAAGCAATCGTATCACCCTCATTAAAAACGTAGGCTCCCTGCATCATTTTGCTGAAAACAGAAGCAGTATCAGCTTTCTTCTGTATTACTGGAATCAGCCTTACCTCGGCATTAATATTGGGATCATTAAATTCAAGTCCCTGCAAAAATCTATACTGTGCATAGCGACGGAGTTCTTCCTTCAATTCTTGTATAAAATCATTACTATGCTTAATTGTCTTGAACAATCGATCATTTGTTGCAAATTTTATGGAATCTTCCAGTCTACCTTTTACAACCATGAGTTCAGGTTCTCCTTCCAATGTAATTATGGGCATCCCTTTCAAAGCGTCTTTGATCTGGACTGTATCCTCAAAAGAAATAAATCTTATGCCTATTGGATCTATTACATAAACAGTTTCTATAACAAATGCCCAGACTGATTCCGCCAGATTAGTGCCTGGATCTTTATCAAGATTTACAGTTGCTCTGTAAAAACCTGCTTTTGTAACAGTTCCAAAAGCAAGTGCTGTTGCTTTTTTCGGATCAAGCGTACCGGCAGGATACACGGCAACTTTAGCACCAGAATCCAGCCCGGCTAATTTTCCTGATTTCAGAGTCAGCTCAGTTCCTTTTACCTTTTCAATTTCTATATAAGGTTTCTGTTGAACAAACTTTCCTCCGAATAAAGTCCTGTCAATGCCATTGCCTTCCAATACCGGGAACTGACCTGGTCTTTTTGTATGCACAATAGACTGAACTTTTGCAAATAACGACCGATAAGTAATTCCCGCCTCCAGGTTTTCAAAAGCCTTGCTGAGGGCATAGGTTAATACGCCCATTGCCTGATTGTTATCATCCGAAACTTCAAAACTGGCTTCCCCGGCTCTAGCTGCAGAAAAAACAACATAAGTACCCCACCCTTCTTGCTCACCACTAGCTGTGATGTTCTCCCTGAATACCCCGGATTCACTTTTTTTGGCAAACCGCTGGAGATCAAAGCTCTTTGATACTAATGGTGGTTCGCCACCACGAACTCTGGTGAAACTACGGGTACCGCTACCGGAATGACATAGATCCATAAATACCACGACATCGCCATTACTGCCCATCTTGCCCCTTAGACGGTCAATCAAGATTCCAAATTGGTCATCTCTGAAATATGCTGCCTGATCCTTGTTAAAGTCCCAGGAAAGCTCTGGTTTAATTGCATTAAATGTAACAATAGTTTCATCCAAACCATCAGTTTCATCCCCATTATCATCTTCCACTTGCTCGCCATGAGTGGAAAAATGAATAACAGCAATATCACCAAGCTTTGCCTTATTAATAAGATCATTTAAAGCCTTTGTAATACCCTGTGGTGTAACCTGTTCCTCAGTAATAGTCTGAATATTATTTTCCTGAAACCCCTGTTTTTTAAGAGTCGTTTTTATGTAAAAAACATCCCGGCTGCTGGAGATTGCAGGCCACCCACCTCCTTCGGGGTAATTGCTAATCGCAAAGATCAGGGCATACTTTGTTTGTGCAACTGTTGTTGTTTGAAGGGTGAATAGCGCGATGAAGATGAATAATACCCAAGGATATAATAGTTTGAAGTTGTTTTTCATAAACGACTGTTTGACCCAACTCCTCAATTATTCGATACAGTTAATTCTCTTTTAATTTATTCCTAAGTTTTATCGCCTTATTTTGATATATACCAGCTTCCTGATTCCGGGCAAGCAGATTTAGCATCATTCCGGATTTATCAGATTTACCAACCTTCAGATAAGCTAATGACAAATACCATTGCGCCTTTGCCTTGTAAGAAGCATCAGGACTGTCTGCCAGAGCCACTTCCAGCACAGGTATTGCTTTTGTTGCCTGGCCAGCAGCGAGATAACTCAAGCCTTTATAATAATACATATAAAAAGTGGCCAACTTCTTATCGGCTTTACTACCTCTTGCCACAACATCCAGGTTTGCCTTTTCCATAGCAGCAATAGCATCATTGTACTCGCCGGTTTCATAATGATGAAAAGCATTTTGTAAAGGGCCTGCCTTGCGGGCCGGCACAGTATCCGGCTCAAAGTTGTCAGCAAACAAAGCCTCCAGCTTTACTGCATCTACACTTTTCTTATTGTCCTTCCCGGCATCTTTCCCAGATTTTGCCCGAACAGGTTCCTGCCTACTATCCAGCTTTTTATTTGGAGTCTTTACTTCATTTTCCGGGACTTCCAAAGGAATATTTTTCTTAATGGTGTCCTGACCAGAAGGGCTGATTGTAGTATCAATTCTACTTTGGTCAACTGCAATTTCAGGACTATCTTTTATGCGCTGTATATACCATATAGTTCCCAGGAAAACAAGGCCAATAATGCTTGCCGCTATTGCTATTATTTTCCATGGATTAATTCTTCTAACCTTATCAAGCTCTTCGACCGGAATAACTTTAGCCAATTTAAAATACCGGTCATTTAGGTTTTCCAATGAACTTTTTAATTCCGCTTCTTGTAAGCTGTGTTTTTCCTGGTCCGACATTTCCGTTTCAATAGTTTGGTACAATTTGAATGCAGCATACAATTCCTCATTTGAAGCCATTTCCGACTCAAAAAGTATCCGTTCTTCACGGCTCATTTTCCCATTCAAATAGTCTTCTATTTTTTCAAACCAACTTTCATTCATAAATCACCATTTCAAGGAATTAAACTTTGGAGATTGCTTCACCAATTGCACCAATTTGGATATGCATTCAGATTTTTTTTTTCGTGCATAGCCATAGGTAACGTGGAGCATTTTAGCCACCTCATCCATTGACCTTCCACTCCAGCTTAACCGCAACAGTTGTCGGCAATTTTCACCCAATTCTTCAAGCTTTTCATTCAGCAGCCCCCTGCGTTCCTGCAGCATCTGACATTCTTCAGCAAGCTCAACGCTATTTTCCTCCATAGCATCTCCCATATTATATCCCTTTGGGTCCTTGTTTGTTACCCCTCCTGTTGCTCTTTTACTTAATACTTTCAACCATTTATTCCTACAAATCACATAAAGGAAGGCGTCGAATGAACAGGTTAATGTAAAATTTTGTGTGGTAGCTTTTTGGAAGATAGACAATAAGGCTTCTTGAAAAATGTCTGCGGCATCAGAGGCACTGCCATTGTTTTGTAAGACCATCCATTTTATTTTGCCGGAAAACTTCTGGTATAATTCCTCTAATAATGTAGCATCATTGTTCACCAACGCATCAATATATTTCTGATCTGGATGCGGCATGAAAATTTGAATCTTTACAAAGTTATCATTTAAGCCTAACTTAATTGATTGTAACCCGGAGACTGTTTTCGAAACTTCTACAAATACTTATTAAAAGGCCGCTTCTCTCGAAGCGGCCTTTTAATAAGTATCTTTTTTTATATGTATTTATAGATGTAAATCCATTTCTTGTGATCCTTTTAATTTCCAGACGCAGGTCTGGGTTTAGATTTTGTTACCTATTAGGTCTGAAGCACTGGGAAAAAATTGATGCTAAAAATTAACCCTCGCTCCCAGTTGAATGCGCCAGGGTGTACCGCCAATAGGATCAATAGACGTCCCGCTTTGGAATCTGTATTTATATTGCAAGGCCTCAGCATCAAAACCACTGATCTGATAAATATTTTGCTGCCTGCCGATATTTTTATTCCGGCCCCAGGTTTTATTCATTAGGTTGGCTACATTAAAAATATCCGTAGAAAGCTCTACAGAGTTCCACTTCGTTATCTTAAAGCGTTTGATCACACGGGCATCAAAAGTTCCCGAAAATGGATTGAAACCACCATTCCTGGGAGCAATTTTACCCATGTTTTCTCGGTACAACTCTTTCGCATAGCCAGGCACGTTTGGATTGTCAAACCAGGCATTGATCGAAGTGGCTAAATCAGAAGGAGTCTTGCTGTCATTCGGGTCATACAGGAATGCCAGGGCATTGGCATCATTGAAGTTACCTTGTAAAGAAGTGTTGGAAGCAAAGGCATGATAGGTAAAGTTGGTGCCGCCAACGCCAATAAAGGTCAGTCCAAGGGTGAAGCCCGCCAAAGAAGGTGAAACTGCATTCACTACCAGCTTATCACGGAAGTTATTATCGGAATAGCCCCAGCTTAATTTTCTCGGATCATCTTTCACCGGAAGGAAAGTAGAGGTATTGGCTACACAACAGTTGTACGATGAATTGTCTTTCGATTCACCACGTGTATAAGCAACCGACAAATAACCATCTTTCATCAGCTTTACTTCTGCTTCTGCCACAATATTCCACGCATAACCTTCACCATCTGGTTCCAGTTCCAGCACGCGACCTAACTCAGTAGTAATCCGTGAATGCTGCCAGTCAACACGGCCATTGGCTGGATTAATTTTAGAAGGATCGACAAACACACCGCGGTTATCTTCGTTTTCCAGGTAAAAAACAGGTTCTGTTTTAAGGTTACGCTCTTGGTAAACATAGTTATTATGTGTATGCGCATAATTGGCAGAAAGGCCTAAACGAAGCTTGTTGTTCCATAACAATTTGCTATAGCTGATGTTGGTTTTCCAGGTATAAGGTGTCTGAAAGTTTTGTCCCATAGCATTGATCGTAGAAACATAAGATGAACCTTCAGGAACGCCCGGAGCGGTTGCAGGGTTATTGCGGTAGGAGACAAAATCAGGAACGGGTATTTTTGGGTTGGGCGCTGAAATATCTACAGAAGCTACTCTCAAGCCGTCAAACAACATATTGTTGGCCTGGTTGTAGTACATGGCCATCGCAGCAAATCCTCCAAACCCAACTTTCAAGATGTCGGTATTTTGGTTGCGGATGTTCCAGGTAAGCTGGAAGCGGGGTTGAAAATTATTCCAATCCTGTCCTTTGGTATCTGTCTTTACGTCCAGAAGCCTATAAGCTTTTTCGTTATAGGCTGCACCAGTTAGAAAAGCGGTAGCATCCCAGCGAAGTCCTGCGGCAATGTTGACGCCTCGTATGGGCTCAAATTCTGCCTGTCCGTAGGCTGCAAGGTCTATTACATTGTATTTGACTGTAGGAGTGCCCTGACCAAGATATACTTCACGTACAAAGCGGCTGGGTGTATTGTTTTCAAAATCTTTCATTGAGTTGTAAATGAACCGGCCATTCAGTTCGCTGGTAAAAACATCTTCCAGGAATGTGATGTAGTTATCTGTTCCAAAGGTCCAGTTGATCTTACTGGCATGAACATAGGCGTTGTTGATCAAATGAAACTGGTTGTACAGCGTGCGCTCAGGCGTAAAGCGTTGTCCACCGATCTGGACGGTGCGTGTGGAAGTTGCATTAGGATTGCTTTGTGTAGGAAACGGAGAAGTAACACTGACAATGGCCCGTGGAATATTGGCGGATGGCAATTCAGGACTAGGTTCCTGGCCTGTTTTTTCTACTTGGTATTGCAGTTTTAGTTCATTGGTGAGTTTGGGGCTGAAGGCAGAACGCAACGATACCAATCCGGTGTATGAGCGTGCATACTGGGTGTTATACACTTCACGAAGATTGATATTGGAGTTGTCATTAGCATTGATCGGATTGTCCCAGTTGGTCAGGTTGTTACGGAACGTTAGTTTGTGTTTGTCATTAAGGGTCCAGTCAATCCGTGCAAACAAAGTGTTGGCAACGGTTTTCCGGCCAAACTCACCTACTTGTAGGTTGTTGGAAACGCCATATTTTTCACGGGCAATGCGGATAAACTTGTCGAGGGTGTCTTTACGTATACCAAGACGTACTTCATCATCAGCATTTTTAATATCAGCTATGCTAACTGGTGCACTTTGATCCTGGCGGTCAAATGCTACGAAATAATGCAGCTTGTTTTTGATGATGGGACCACCTAAACTAAAACCCCACTGGAAGGTAGAGAAGTTTTGTGTGCGCTTATTGCCTCTGATGTCGTATTTACTGGCTAAAGCATCATTCCAGCCATAAACAAAGGCAGTACCGGTGATTTTATTGGTACCTGATTTGGTTACCGCATTCACCGAACCACCAGCCTGGCGGCCTTGGGTCACATCATAACTGTTGGTAACGATCTCAAACTCGCGAATGGCTTCTTGTGACATCTGCAATGGACCACTGCCGGCAGCGCCTGCCCAAAGCGGGCTCCGGAAGTTTCCGCCATCAATAGTGATGTTGGTAGAACCGGAACGCTGCCCTCCTAGTGAGCTACCCAGCGCCTGTGGTGACAGGTTGATTAAGTTGTTGAAATTGCGGCCTTCCAATGGCAGGTTTTTAATACGGGCCGCACTGATTTCTGTAGCAGCGCCAAACCTGTCTTTCTGATTCAGGAACTGGTTGGAAGTGACTACTACATTATTCAAAAGAGTGTTTTCATTAACGAGGGTAAAGTTTACGGTTACCTTATCGCCTTGGTTCAGGAAGAGGTCTTTTTTTTCCTGTTTGGAAAATCCAACAAAGCTCACGGAAACTGTGTAAGGACCACCCAACGGTAATTGCCTTAATTGGAAACGGCCATCTTTCTGCGTGGAAGAAGAAGTGCGGAAACCAGTGGCCTCATTTACAACCATAACGTTGGTGCCGGAAAGGGCTTCTCCTTTTTCATTCGTGATCAAGCCCAGAAAAGAAGCATTGGTTGATTGAGAAAATGACTGCCCAAACAACAAGGTTGATAGAAGCAGCAGGTAGATTTTCGCTTTCATGAAAAAATTTTCCGCAAGAATATTTTTTTTGAAAGCTTATTGGCACTGGTTACAAAAAGGTGATAGAATAATAAATATTTTTTAGCGATAAAGTAATTTTCAGGTGATGTTTCGTTAATGTACTACATCTTTATTCAATCCACGTTTATTCAATACACGGTCTATCAATACTTCACATAAACTAATAGAACCTGCAGGGTCAAAAAGACTTTCAATTTGAGATGCGGTTAAGTATTGCAAAACAAGGGAGGGTTACTTATCATTTTGAAGAAGATAAACAGGTCGTAGGTTCAGGATCGATTATCACCATTCCGGAAATCATATTGCTTGGATTAGAAATTATCTGAGTCTTCTGCCCCATTACTTCTTTCCGGTGCTTTTTCTTTGACCCGGTTCAGCCGGTAGCTAAAAGTGACCATCAATTGCCGCGATCGCCATTGAAAATCCGACTTCAAATAATAACCTGTTTCCTCTACAATTGTTCTTCTCTTTCGTGAATTGAATATATCCCTTGCGTTAAAGGTCACAGTGCCTTTCCCTTTGAGCACATCACCTGAAATACCCATGTCAATAAAATAAGTGGATAGATCTTTACCCTGTGGCGTTTCTCTGGGAGCCCGGTAGTTAAAAGCTGTCTGAAAATCCCATTTCCTAAAGAAGGTCATTCGTGAAGTGATCCGACTGGTGCCGGTGAAAGCATCACTATTCAGGTCACTCTCTTTATAATTCCCGTTGGTAACAGCACGGAAAAGATTCAGATTGGAATTAACCAGCCACCAATTGTTTAATTGAAGTGATAAATTAAACTCTAATCCATAAGCATCTTGCGTGGCAAGGTTAATGGGTATGATATAGGAAACACCGGTTGAATCCACTTCTGTAAATCGCTGAATTACCCCCGTGCTGTACCGGTAATAACCATTGGAAAGAAAAGTTCCTTTGTTCCATTTCACCAGGTGCCCGGCTTCAAAGGAGTGTGTAAATTCCGGATTTAGATCGGGATTACCTTTAAATAAGGAACGCAAATCGCTGAAATTGGAAAAAGGAAGCAAATCCCGGTACCGTGGACGATTGATGCGGTAGCTATAACTGATTTGCAGGGTATTGTCTTCATTCAGTTCATAAGAGGTGCTAGCGCTGGGAAACAAGTTGAAATAACTGCGAGGATTAATCTCACCTGTCTTTGTCAGTTCCGTTGTTATATCTGATAATTCAGCCCGCAAGCCACCTTGTAAAGCCCAACTTTTTATTTTCTTACTACCCATAAGATAAGCTGCATGGATCTTTTCTGTATAGATCATGTTGTTATTAAAGGCAGGA
The DNA here is from genome assembly GCA_966674115.1 of uncultured Chitinophagaceae bacterium. Taxonomy (GTDB): domain Bacteria; phylum Bacteroidota; class Bacteroidia; order Chitinophagales; family Chitinophagaceae; genus Flavisolibacter. Next base: position 5,854 of record CBKWHA010000140.1, on the reverse strand, counting down.
AGGATTACCCACTCTGTACCATCATTTTGCTGCTCCAGTAGGTAGTTATTTTTAATCGTCCGTATACTGGTTCTGACACCAGTCTCCAGCTTTGCCTCTTCACCAAAAGGATGAACATAATCAGATTGAAAAAGCAGGGTGTGTTCATTAGCCCGGTTATCGGCTCGCTGAAGTATTGAATTGCCCGCACCGGCTATTCCTTGCCAGAAATCACTGAGTTCAACCTCATCGCCCCAAACATATTTGAAATCCGCAGTCAGCAGATGGTCTTTCGCTGCAAATTTTTTGCGGTAATTAAGAGAAGCTTCCATGTCTTTATCCCGCTCGTGTTCCCGTTCATTGCGCAAAACGGTTTGTTGCAGGTTACCAAACTTGTCTAAATCATCATACGTGATGTTTGATTTGTTGATTCCATTTGATGGATTGTATAAAAACGAACCGGTGAGGGTATTTTGCTCATTAACAAAATAATCTACCCCCACAATCAGGTTATGTGAAGTACCGCTCCGGGTGATATTTCTGTTTTGTTGGTAAGCAAAACTGGTATCTGCATTATTGAATTGCTGAAAAGAAGAGCCCCGGCCGGGCGTAGAACGGTAATCTATGCCGTAGGTGGTAAAGAAATTCAGACTTTTCTTCCGGTAATTAATGTTGAAAGAACCACCATATGCGCTGGGATAACCGGCATTAACCGTAAAAATTCCGTTCAGTCCTGTACGATTATTCTTTTTCAAAATAATATTGATGATGCCAGCTTCTCCGGCAGCTTCGTAACGGGAGGATGGATTGGTAATGACCTCAATACTCTCTATCAGATTGGCAGGTAGCTGGCGCAGGGCATCGGGTGTGCTGGTCAAAGCAGAAAGCTTGCCGTCAATTAAAAGACGCACATTGCTGCTACCACGCAGGCTGACGTTGCCCTCTACATCAACCGTTACCGATGGCACGTTATTCAGCACATCCGACGCCGTGCCGCCCACATTACTCAAATCTTTTCCTACTGTGTATACCCGCTTGTCCAATTCCAGTTTCATCTGCGGCTTTACAGTGGTAACAACCACTTCATTCAACACTTTTGCCTTGGCACTCAGCGAAACCGTACCAACGTTTATATCCTTGTCACGAATGTTTAAATTGGGAACCACCTTTTCCTGGAATGAAACCAGTGTAATCCGCAGAAAGTAATCGCCGGGTTTGGTCGCGATATTGAAAAAGCCTGTACCATCGGAAGTTTTAGTAGTTTGTATAGATGAGTCCTTTTGGTCAAATAAGGTAATACTGGCAGAGGGAACTGGTTTATTTTGCTCATCCACTATTTTACCCTGGATATTAAAAGCAATACCGGTACTATCCTGGGCTTTCACCACTAAAATAGAGAAGAACAAAAACAAGGAAAAATAGAATCGCTTCATGAACTAAACTTATGATGCCAATCGACTATGAACAGCAAAGTGATAAAAAGAATTTGATGAAACTTTGAAGTAGTGGGCTACTTGCTGAAACTAATTGTTAAAACATGCAGTCCGTTTTTGTACCTGTAGTCTGCTGTGTGATTATTTACAGCACAGATTTGTCGAACGATGGCAAGTCCAAGACCTACGGAATCGCTGCTTTGCTCCCCTTTTTTGAACCGTTGAAATAATTGCTCCGGAGGCACATGTGGGGCTGTGCCTGTATTTGACACAACAAGCTGATGAGGGGTTAATGCAATCCATATTTTTCCTTGTTCATAATTGTGCCGGATGGAATTGCTGAGCAGATTGGTAATCAGTATTCGCGCCAGTGATTCATTGATGTGTAGCAGCACATTTTCTTCTATTTGGTGCTCGATGGCAATGTTTTTCATTTGTGCCAGTTCCTTGAACTCTTCCAGCATGCTCCGGATCATCAGACTAAAGTTCACAGGTGTTGTAGCCGCATACTCCTTGTTTTCCAATTTAGTAAGCAACGTAAGCGATTCATGTATGGCAGCAAGATGTTGAATGGAATTGTGTGCCGCTGCAAGAAGAGCAGCTTGCTCCTCATCGATTTTCGATTCCATCAATAACTCCAGCTTACCCCGGATAACTGCCAAAGGAGTGCGCAGTTCGTGGGATGCATTCTCTGTAAATTCTTTGAGGGCATGATAATCACTTACAGATTTTTTGATCATTTGATCAAGGAATCGGTTCAGCTGCCTGAATTCTTCTGTTGTTGATTCCGGAAAATGAACTTCCTTTTGGTCATGCAGGTTGAAAGATTCAATGGTGTTTAATGTTTTTTGAAAGGGCGCCAAAAGCCGCCTGGAGATTAACCTGCTGCAAACAACTATAAAGATCAGTAATGCTGCAAAAATCCAACCTAGTGGCCATTTAATACCGCTGATGATGTCATCCGGTTCAGTGATAAAAGAACTAGCTGTTATGAGATAATGACTGTTGTTGAATTTAAAGGAGGACGAAGCATATAATGCCGATTCATGATGTCGGTGGGGCGCATACCATACAACTGTGTCAATGAAATGCAATGGCACCTGAGGCGTCTGTCTGGAAAGACTCTTTACAGCAATTTGTATATTAGGAAGGGGTTCAACAGGCAGTCCCTTTTGCAAATTGCTGGCAGTATAAGTAACGGCTCCCTCCAATAGTCTTTTCTTATCTTTTTTGATCTCCCGTTGCACATTGTAAAACACAAGAACGCCTCCTACCAGTAATATAAACAAGGTAATGGCTAGATACCAAAACGACACTTTGTTGATTAGTTTCATTGCTTATAGGTGTCAAATTTGTAGCCCAATCCGTAAACAGTTCGTATATAATCGTTTCCATTCGCATGCATGATCTTCTTGCGAAGATTTTTGACATGCTGATACACAAAGTCAAAATTGGAAAGGCTGTCGGTGTAGTCGCCCCAAAGGTGCTCTGCAATGGTCTGCCGGGTTAACACCCTGTTCTTGTTCGCCAGAAAGTACAGTAAAAGATCGAATTCTTTTTTCGTTAGGTCCAGCAAAATATCATTTACTTTCACTTCATTGGCTTCCGTATTCAGGCTGATTTCATTGAACTGAATAAGGTTATCCCCTTCCAGGTTTTTTCTTCTGTAAATGGCTTTGATGCGTGCATTTAACTCAGGCAGATGAAAAGGCTTGGTGATGTAATCATCGGCACCTAAGTCAAGTCCCTTCACCTTGTCATCCAATGCCCCTTTAGCTGAAACAATGAGTATATTGCTTGGTAGCTTTAGAGAACGGATGGCTTCCAGCAGGCTCAGTCCATCGCCATCAGGAAGCATCAGGTCAAGGATAATGCAGTCATAATTGAAGATGGCCAACCTTTCTTCCGCTTCAGCATAATTGTTTGCTACCTCACATACATTTCCTTCACCCATCAAATAGTTGCGTATATTTTGGGCAAGCTCCTGATTGTCTTCTATAATTAGGACCTTCATTGCAAGTGTGAATTTGGCATTAAAATTTGAAGAAACCTTGAAGTAAGACTACAAGCAAAACCTACTGCACCATTTACTGGCTGTCCAACACTCAATTTTTTCTCTAGAACTCACCTCTTTATAAAGAAGAAATCAGAAATTAAGAAACTGTTACCTTGCATGTTTTGACATATATGGCAAAGCGTGGTGATAACATAGGCAACAACGGAAAAACAAAAGAAGAACCCCCTAAAGTGAAACTCTCAAAAGAATCACTGCGCGAGGTGCTTGCGCTGTATACATATCTAAAACCTTATAAGAGCAAGTTCATTTTAAGCCTTGTATTCATTGCCCTCTCCACATTTACAACAAGCCTGTTCCCCTTGTTCCTGGGCAAAATGATCGATGCCGTGGCCCCCGGTACAAACCTACCCGGCATGGATACTGATTCGATCAGCAACCAGGTGGGGTTTAACTTAAAAGATATTCACTGGAGCTTGAACACTACCCTCCTGCTCATTTTTATCCAATTGGGCTTACAAACGGTCTTTTCCTTCATGCGGGTGTATTTGTTGACAGAAGTAGGAGAAAGATCCCTGGCTGATATGCGCCGGGATGTGTATAGTAAACTGATCAGTATGCCCATGAGCTTCTTTACCGAAAAACGGGTTGGTGAACTCAGCAACCGCATCTCCTCCGACTTATCACAAATACAAGATGCCCTCTCCTATACCTTGGCTGAAATGTTAAGAGGGGTCTTTACATTGATCATTGGCCTGGCCTTTATTTTCTGGATCAGCACCAAACTGGCCCTGGTCATGTTATCGATTGTACCCCTGATTGCAGTACTGGCGGTGATATTTGGTAAACGCATTCGTAGAATGTCTCGCAGGGCACAGGACCAACTGGCTGAAAGTGGTACCATTGTTCAGGAAACCTTTAGTGGCATTGCCGTTGTCAAAGCCTTCACCAACGAGTTTTACGAAATAGGCAGGTATGTAAAAAGCATCTATGCTGTTGTGGATACCGCTATTTCCAACGCCCGCTACCGGGGAGCCTTTGTTTCGTTTATGATCTTTAGCATATTTGGCGCTATTGCCTTTGTGATATGGTACGGTGCGCGAATGATACAATTCGGCCAGTTGACCATCGGCTCATTGGTCATGTTTGTCGTATTCTCCGCATTTGTGGGAGGCACCTTTGCTGGCTTTGCCGATATGTTTAGCCAGTTACAAAAAATACTGGGTGCAACACAAAGCATCCGTGAGATCCTGCGCAGTGACGGTGAGCCAATACAACTCAATAATGAGGAAGTTGAACCACAGTTTACATTGCTGGGGAATGTACGTTTTGAAAATGTAGCCTTTTCTTATCCGGGAAGAAAAGACGTTCCCGTATTGAAAGACATCACACTCAGTGCCACCAATGGGGAGCAAATTGCCCTGGTTGGCCCTAGTGGTGCGGGCAAAAGCACAATGGCAACCCTCTTACTTCGGTTTTATGAACCCGATAGTGGTGCCTTGTATTTCGATGAACGCCCAGCCAGATCCTTTCCCCTCTCTCAGTTGCGCCGGCAGATGGCCTTTGTACCCCAGGATATTATTTTATTTGGTGGAACCATCAAAGAAAATATTGCCTACGGTAAACCAAATGCTAGTGAAGAGGAGATCAGGATGGCAGCCAAAAAAGCCAATGCCCACGATTTTATTCTGAAGTTCCCCGAACAATATGAAACGATTGTGGGCGAGCGGGGTATTAAATTGAGTGGTGGTCAGCGGCAGCGGATTGCCATTGCCCGAGCCATACTGAAAGATCCGGCCATATTGATCTTAGATGAAGCCACTTCGTCACTGGATAGTGAGAGCGAACAACTGGTACAGGAAGCATTGGAAAACCTGATGGAGGGTCGCACATCTTTTGTCATAGCCCACCGGCTTTCCACAGTACGCAGTGCCGATAAGATCGTCGTGATTGATAAAGGAATGGTTAGCGAAATGGGAACGCACCAGCAGCTAATGACACAAAACGGATTGTACCGCAAGTTGAATGAAATGCAGTTCGAGTTTGAGAACATCACACAGTCACCCCAAAGAGATACTCAATAGAATTGTATGGTGTAATTACTGGCCTTGCAAGCTGAAGATTTCAGACTCTATTAATGCTGCATTAAAGGCATTGCAGGCTAGTTCAATTTCCGCTTCAGATAGTTCCCCGCGCACTGTTAACTGGTCATCGTCTATATAATGATCCAGGATTCTAGTCACCATGTAAAAATAAGATAGATCCCTCGCGTTCTGAAATTTTAGTGTTTTCATATGGTTACTTTAGGTATCCACCAGTACATCAAATAATATACCTGAAGCTTAATCCACACTTTTTTTAACTTCAATAAAATATTCAATCATGATCAATGAATTTCCCGTTGAGTATGAATTGAGCAATGGCACAA
>CBKWHA010000139.1:0-14117 GCA_966674115.1 uncultured Chitinophagaceae bacterium | reverse complement strand
ATGGAATACTCAACGGATGCACTTGTTCCAATAACCCAGATCATAAAATGGTATCCTGTGTTTGTCGGGAAATTATCTTTTATCTGGTCGTTTACAATTTTGTAGCTTTCCCAAATCTGCGCTGTGTGGCTCATAAATGGAAAAGTTGTCGAGGTGTGTTGCTTAAAATAATTTGCCTGCTCTTCAGGGCTGAAAACTAAAAACCATTCGGGATAAGTGAGAAATGTTTGATCAGCTGGGCGTATATCTTTTTTAGGAGTAAGAGAATTTTTGTTTGTAGCTAACCATTCCTTTGGAATTACAACCCCTTCGCCTGCTGCAATAGTTGTAGGATTTCTTTTCTTGAAAAAGAAAATACAAGCTGACAATACAATACCGTTCAATAGGATATGCTGCTGCAAGCGGAATTAATCTTGTTTTTACTGTCGGCTTTTCATTTGTCTTTGTCCAACTGACCGCTCGCACATTTTTGAAAAGAGGCGGATAAATATCTCCGTTGTGAAAAACAACCTTGCTGTTGTTACGGATATTTTCAAAAAAGTACTGCTTGTAAAAGCTGCGTAACATTTTTCTATGGCTGCGTTTTACTGTTACATTGTTTTCTAATTCCAATTCAACATTTGCAATTACTGCTACAGCGTTGTAACAACCGACACAAGCGAAAAATAATTCGGTTTTTTCAGTAGGTGAAGTATGCACCAACTCACCATTTGCTAAAACAACATCCAAAGATTTTACAGAAAGAATTACAGCACCTAAGCCATGTGAACCGATATATTTCCCTTTCTCCAGTATGATTGTACAAAACAGGCTCACGCATGGCAAAGAGCATATGTGAATACCAACTGTTAACGAAGGAGTCTAACGAGCGTTCCTGATGCAGTTCATTTGTAGGTGAATCTATGGGAAAATAAAAGGTTGTCAAATCAGTAGGAAGGGGTAGGGTGTCCTGAATTGCAGCAGCACTTTTCTTATCGTCTATACGGGATGGACAAGAAACAATAAAGGTTACAAGTAGTATAAAGAACAGTAAGCGACTCATATTGTTTCTGACTAACGTTTTACGACTCCATTGATTTACAAGCTGTAATCCTAAGTCTTTTACAGTGATATCAAAAACCGGAAGCAAACTGCTCATATCCCACTTCACTCATCAGGGTCAGCACTGTACCATAACTGGCACCTTCTATGGCTATCAGATCCATTCCTTGGAGGCTGTTGTTGGCATTAGAAACATTTTTGGGGCCATTCGTCACAAAGGCGCATAGGTCAAAACATTTTTGTGAAGCTTTGAACAAAAGCGTTCAGCAGCGCAGTACGGCTTGGTAACAAGCGTTCCAGAAAATTCAAACAGCATTAAAAGCAATGATATGAACAAGCCTCTTTTTACAGGACTGCTCTTCTTAATGAGTAGCCAGTCAATGATCAATGCCCAGTTAGAGATTCCTGTCGTGAAGGCAACTTCCAAAACGGTGGATGTCAAGGATGGGGAAGACTACTTAAAAGGGCACTGGCAGATCACGCCCGAACTGGCCCTGGATGTTTACCATGCCAGCCGGTATAAAAAAAACAAGCGAGTGACCTTTTATACCGATAGGGATTCCATTTCATTTCTAACAGAGCCTGACCGCATCTATGATTTTGCCATCCTGCTGAATAACAAGGACACGGCCTTTACACAAATTTCAACCAAGTCGCCCCCCTTGCTGAGCGTTCGTAAAGACTGTAATGGTTGTGCGACTTCACCGGATACCATTCCTTTTACGTTTGGCAGGGGAGACAAGGTCTACCTCAGAGCTAGCATCAATAACTCGGTACCCCTGGACCTGATGTTTGATCTGGGTTCCAATCAAATTGTGTTATCAAAGGAAGGGCTGGCAAAGGTTCCCGGTATGGCATTCGATGAAACCAAAGCGAATGTCGCCTTTGGTGGTCAGTACAACGTGCAAAGCAGTAGCATTAATACGTTAAGAATAGGGGATCTTGTCTGGGACAGCGTACCCGTGGTAAGGATCGACAAGGCAGACGCAGATGGCATCCTTGGCTACAATGCCTTTGATGGAAAAATGATTGCAATCGACTATGATCATCAATGGCTGATTGTTTACCCTGCACCCACCCCTATCGCTGGTGACTATCAACAGCTGGAAATGCGATTCAGGGGAGGCCTGCCTTTTATTGAGGCAACACTCGTGAATGGAAACAAACGATACACGGATTATTTTGAATTTGACGGTGGCTCAAACGGTAGCCTGTGGCTGAACCAGGCATTTGCCAGCCGGTATGATCTTTACCAGACAATGGAAAAGATTGGCGAAACCACAACCCAAGGTTTAGGGGGTAGTACAGAAAACCAAACTGTTGTCTTCCCGAAAATTTTGATTGGAAACTACGAACTGGCACAGGTACCCGTGGACTTAGAACTCCCTTCCAAACAGGAGCATCTGCAGTGGGGAATATTTGGAATGGATGTGTTGAAACGCTTTAATGTTGTTATTGATTTTCAGAATGATCTGCTCTATTTAAAACCCAATTCCTTGATGCATGAACCCTATCACAAGCCTTTGAACAAAACGCTCCTTTTCTCACTGGTTGTGGTATCAGTGTTAATGGCAGGCTTGTTTATTTATAGGTCAAAAAGGCAAAAAGTAAAAATAACAAACGGAACGTATGCAGCATATGAAAATTAAAGATGAGACTATTCTAATGCCTCATCGCCACCCCTACCTCCCTGTTAAAAAATATCTAAAGACATTTTTATAATTTTAAACGTCATGACAGTCCATGATAGTAATCTTGAGCTTTGCTAATACTTTTATGCGCGTTCTAGCATATTTTATGCGGGCCATATAGAAAAAAACACACTATGCAAGCTATTCTAGGAGTTATCTTTCACTTTGTTGGCGGTTTCGCCTCTGGCAGTTTTTATATCCCCTACAAAAAAGTTAGGGGTTGGGCTTGGGAAACATACTGGTTGATCGGTGGTCTTTTTTCCTGGCTCATCGTTCCGCCATTGGCCGCATACCTCACCATTCCAAATTTCGATGATATCATTGCCAGCACCGATGGCAGTACTCTCTTTTATACCTATCTGTTCGGTTTACTGTGGGGTATCGGTGGTCTTACTTACGGCCTGGGCGTTCGCTACTTGGGTGTATCACTGGGTAGCAGCATCATCCTTGGGCTATGCATGGTATTAGGGTCTTTGGTTCCTTCAATCTATTATGATGTGTTTCCTAAAGAAGGTAAAGATACTTTCAGTCAACTGATAGGTACCTCTTGGGGGCAGGTTGTACTGGTAGGTCTCACCGTATGTATCCTTGGTATTATCATTTGCGGTTTTGCAGGTACATTAAAAGAAAAAGAACTTACCAAAGCTGCAATTACTGACCCACACGGTATGAAGGTAAAGACTGAGTACAAGTTTGGGTTGGGCCTTACTGTAGCTATTATCTCTGGTTTACTCAGCGCCTGCTTCAACTTCGGTCTGGAAGCCGGTAAGCCAATGGCTGACCTGGCTAATAACCTTTGGCAAAGGGCTAACCCTGGTCAGGGTTCATTTTTGTTCCAAAACAATGTTACTTATGTTGTCGTCCTATGGGGCGGATTGACAACTAACTTGCTCTGGTGTATGTTGCTCAACGCACGTAACCGCACCTTTGGCGACTATGCCGATACCAAGGCGCCTTTGACTAAAAATTATCTCTTCTCTGCACTGGCAGGTTTGACCTGGTTTTTGCAGTTCTTTTTCTATGGCATGGGAGAAAGCAAGCTGGGCAACGGGCCTTCTTCCTGGGCATTGCACATGGCTTTCATCATTCTGGTTGCCAATGCATGGGGTTTGATCCTGAAAGAGTGGGCCGGCGTGAGCAAGAAGACTAAAACAACCATCATTATAGGTATTCTTGTCATTATCGTATCTATAATGCTGATCGGTTATGGCAACTCCTTAAGACCCGATACCGTGGCTGCAGCACATTAATAAGGCATTCACAATTCACGAATAAACAATCAATTAACTATAAAGAAAAACGAAAATGTCAATTCAAACTTCAACCTTTAAGCATGTAAGCTATCTGTGGGACGACGCCAAAGCAGCCGAACTGGCTGGTGATGAAGTGGCTTTACTGATCTACCGTTCAAACCTTCTGGGAGCTGACCTGCGCCTGACCAACTATGGCGGTGGCAACACCTCCTGCAAGGCTATGGCTAAAGATCCCCTGACTGGTAACGAAGTAGAAGTAATGTGGGTAAAAGGCTCTGGTGGCGACCTGGGTACCTTAAAAAAAAGTGGCCTCGCAGCTTTGTATGTAGACCGCCTGCGCAGCCTGAAAAATATTTACCGTGGTATCGAACATGAAGATGAAATGGTAGAACTGTTCAACCACTGCATCTACGATCTGAAATCAAAAGCACCTTCTATTGATACACCTCTGCATGGCTTCCTGCCTTTCAAGCATATCGATCACCTGCATCCTGACGCTGCTATTGCTATCGCTGCAGCCAAGGACGGAAAGAAGATCGTTGAAGAGCTGTTTGGTGGCACCATGGGTTGGGTAGAGTGGCAAAAGCCTGGCTTCGATTTAGGTTTGCAATTAAAACAGTGCCTGGACGAAAACCCCGGCATCCGTGGTATTTTCCTGGGCTCTCACGGTTTGTTTACCTGGGGTGATACTGCTTACGAAAGCTATATCAATACACTTGAGGTAATTGAGCGTTGCGCAGAATACCTGAAACAAAACATTGGCAAAAAACGCCCTGTGTTCGGTGGCGCTAAGATCCAGTCATTGCCTAAAGAGGAACGCTTGCAAAAAGCGGCTGCTTTAGCACCTGTGCTGCGTGGCTTCTGCTCTTCTCAAACCAAAATGATTGGTCATTTCACGGATGATGACCGCGTGTTGGAGTATATCAACTCTAACGATCTGGAACGTTTGGCTCCTTTGGGTACTTCCTGCCCGGACCACTTCCTGCGTACAAAGATTTCTCCGCTGGTGCTGAACCTGACTCCTGGCGAAGACCTGAGCGATGTGGCTGCATTGAAAGCTAAGCTGGCGCCCCAGTTTGAAGAATACAGGAAAATGTACGCAGACTATTACAATACCTGCAAACATCCCAACTCTCCGGCTATGCGTGATGCGAACCCGGTAGTGATCCTGTATCCTGGTGTGGGTATGTTTACTTTCTCCAAGGACAAACAAACGGCAAGGGTGGCTGCGGAGTTTTATATCAATGCCATCAATGTAATGAAAGGTGCAGAGGCTGTTTCCGAATATACATCACTGCCCCGTCAGGAAGCATTTAATATCGAATACTGGCTGTTAGAGGAAGCCAAGTTGCAGCGTATGCCTAAGCCAAAAGCATTAAGCGGGCGCATTGCATTAGTAACCGGCAGCGGTGGCGGTATCGGTAAAGCTATAGCTAAAAAGTTTGCTGAAGAAGGTGCCTGCGTGATCATCAACGACATCAACCAGGAAAGAGTTCAAGGCACTACCGAAGAATTTAAAAAGCAATTCGGTAAAGATGTAGTGGCAGCTACAACATTAAATGTTACCGACGCTAAAAGCATTGAGCAAGCTATGGTGGATGCAGTTCTGGCCTTTGGCGGTGTAGATCTGATCGTGAACAACGCTGGTATTTCTATTTCTAAATCTATTACCGATCATACTGAAGAAGAATGGGACAGGCTGTACGACATCCTTGTAAAAGGTCAGTTCCTGGTTTCTAAAGCTGCTGTGGCCGTAATGCGTAAACAAGACATTGGCGGTGATATCATCAACATAGTATCGAAGAACTCTGTAGTGGCTGGTCCTAACAATGCTGGTTATGGTTCTGCAAAAGCTGCACAAGCGCACCTGACCCGTTTGCTGGCTGCTGAATTGGGTGGCGATAAGATCCGCGTGAATACGGTAAACCCTGATGCGGTAATTGCTGATTCCAACATCTGGGCCGGTGGCTGGGCTGAAGGTCGTGCCAAAGCTTATGGTATTAAGGTAGAAGAACTGCCTGCTTACTATGCCAAACGTACATTGCTAAACGAAGTGATCTTACCAGAAGATATTGCCAACGCCTGCTACGCTTTCGTGGGCGGGTTAATGAATAAGGCAACTGGTAATGTATTGAACGTAGATGGCGGTGTAGCTATGGCCTTCACAAGATAAAAGACCACCCTTATTGATATATAGTCATATAGTCACTAAGTATTACAAAGCCGATACGTTCTTTTGTAGCTTAGTGACTTTTTAATTCTAAACCACAATCCCATGCAGCGAGTAGCTTTCAAAATGCAATTGTTCAAAGGTTTTGAAGAAGAATATAAGAAGCGTCACGACGAGATCTGGCCCGAACTTCAGGGCTTATTAAAAGAAAGCGGCATTTCCGATTACTCCATTTTCCTGGACGAAACAACCAATAGCCTGTTTGGTGTCATGAAAGTTGAAAATAAAGAAGCTGTTGACAAATTACCGGGGCAACCTGTGATGCAGCGCTGGTGGAAATACATGGCGGATATCATGGAATCAAATCCGGACAACTCGCCGGTGAGTATTCCATTGAAAGAGGTTTTTTATTTACCATAACTTTCTCATAATTCTTAATACTCAATCAATTAATCACCCGTTTCTATGTTATTAGAGAAATACAAAATAGAAGAATTCAACCAGGCTGGCCTGGCTGAGCACAAGCGCAGATTTGAATTCGTTGCTGCCTATGTACAAAATATTGAAGAAGTAATACAGAAGCTGATCGACTTCCAGGTAGCCATCCCTTCATGGGCTCTGGGCACCGGTGGTACGCGCTTTGGCCGTTTCCCCGGCGGTGGCGAACCCCGTAGCCTGGAAGAAAAGATAGAAGATGTAGGCCTGCTGCACCAACTGAACCAATCTAGCGGTGCTATCTCTTTGCACATCCCCTGGGATATTCCCCAGAATCCTGCTGCCATTAAAGCCTTGGCTGCACAGCATGGATTGAAGTTTGACGCTGTCAACTCCAACACCTTTCAGGATCAGCCCGATCAGAAACTGAGCTACAAATTTGGCTCTATGCAGCACGTAGACAAAGCCGTGCGCAAACAAGCTGTTGACCATAACATTGAAGTAATCAAACACGGTGTTGAACTGGGCTCTGAATCCCTGACCGTGTGGCTCTCTGATGGTTCCTGCTTCCCCGGACAACTCAACTTCCGCAAAGCCTTCCAAAATACGTTGGAAAGTCTGCAGGAGGTGTACGCTGCCCTGCCTGACAACTGGAAAATATTTGTAGAATACAAAGCTTTCGAGCCTAACTTCTACTCAATGTCCGTTGGCGACTGGGGACAGTCTTACCTCTATGCGTCCAAGCTGGGCGAGAAAGCATATACGCTGGTAGACCTAGGGCACCACCTGCCCAACGCCAACATCGAACAAATCGTTTCCTTGTTACTCATGGAAGGAAAATTAGGTGGCTTCCACTTCAACGATTCTAAATATGGTGATGATGACCTCACTGTGGGTAGTATTAAGCCTTACCAACTGTTCCTGATCTTCAACGAACTGGTGGAAGGTATGGATGCCAGAGGTATGAACCACGCCACCGACCTGGGCTGGATGATCGATGCTTCCCACAACGTAAAAGATCCGTTGGAAGACCTGTTGCAATCTGTTGAAGCCATCATGATTGCTTATACCCAGGCATTGCTGGTAGACAGGAAAGCACTTTCAGAAGCACAGCAGGCAAATGATGTAGTGCGTTGCCAGGAGATTCTGCAAAACGCAGCCCGTACAGATGTGCGTGCAATTGTTGCAGAAGCTCGCATGCGCAGTGGTGCTGCCCTACAACCATTGCAGGCTTTCCGCCAGTTGGAAATACGTAAGGCATTGATTGGTGAAAGAGGCCTGAAAGCTGTTTCAACAGGTTTATAAACCATAGATTAAAATAACCAACGGGATTAGCTGGATTTGTTGAATATCTGGCTAATCCTTCATTATATGTGGACTACTGTTCCATTTATTTTTGGCGCGGTATAAATGTCAAATTCTTCATGAGCACTCCTGTTATTGCCATATTTGATGTTGGTAAAACCAACAAAAAACTGTTTCTCTTTGATGAGAATTATCAGATGGTCTATGAACAATCTGCCAAGTTCATCGAAACCCAGGACGAAGATGGTTTCCCCTGCGATAATCTGGAAAACCTGCGTCTCTCCGTCTTTGATTCTTTGCGTGCAGCCTTCAGCAAAAAAGAATACGAGATCAAAGCCATCAACTTTGCTACCTACGGCGCTTCTTTCGTGTACATTGATGAAGAAGGCAAACCATTGACGCCTTTGTATAATTATCTGAAGCCTTATGACCCTGCACTTCAGAAACAGTTTTACGACACTTATGACGGCGAAGAGCAATTCTCTATGTTGACGGCTTCACCGGTTCTGGGTAACCTCAACTCTGGTATGCAGCTCTACCGCATGAAATACGAGAAGCCTGAGATTTATGCCCGTATCAAATATGCACTACATCTGCCCCAGTATATGAGCTATCTCCTCACCGGGCAGCCTGTTACCGATATTACTTCCATAGGTTGTCATACCAATCTCTGGGATTTTACGAAGAACGACTACCATGAATGGGTGTATAAAGAAGGTATTATTGAAAAGTTAGCTCCATTGGTTCCATCTGATTCCGTGTTAACACCCGCTTTCCCCGGTACAGGTTATGGCGTAGGTATTGGCTTACACGATAGTTCTTCAGCCCTCATTCCTTATTTGGTAAGTTTCCATGAACCATTTATGCTGATTTCTACAGGTACCTGGTGCATCAGCATGAATCCTTTCAACAACACACCACTTACAGCAGAAGATCTAAAGAATGATTGCCTGGCTTACCTTACGTACAAAGGACAACCAGTAAAATCCTCCAGGTTATTTGCCGGTTACGAGCACGAACAGCAAGTGAAAAGAATCGCTGAACATTTTAATCAGAATACAGCTAAATATAGAAATGTTAGTTTTGACCCCGGGATCATAGCAAAACTGAAAAAGCGTAGTGATGCAGGTTTGGATGCCGGTGGTAAGGAAGGATTGAAAGAATCAGTTTTCGGACAAAGAAACCTGGCTTCATTTGAAAACGACATAGAAGCCTATCATCAATTGATCCTGGATCTGGTAACCATCCAGAAAACTTCCACCGAACTGGTGATGAACAACAGTGTGAAGAGATTATTTGTAGATGGGGGTTTCAGTAAAAATGCTATTTACATGAACCTTCTGGCAGCAGCATTCCCTAACCTGGAGATATTCTCCGCTTCTATGGCACAAGCCACTGCAGTAGGCGCAGCCCTGGCTATTCACACTGCCTGGAACACCAAACCGCTGCCTAGTGATATTATTGAACTAAAATACTATTCAGTTACACATATTGACCATTCACCATTCACCGTTCACGAACAACAATAATAAAAATGACCGTAGGATTATTCATTCCCTGTTATGTCGACCAGTTTTACCCGCAGGTAGCCAAGGCTACATTATCACTGCTGGAAAAACTGGGAGTGAATGTAGTGTTCCCGATGGATCAAACCTGTTGTGGCCAGCCCATGGCCAACTCGGGCTTTGAGCATTTAACCCACGGCTGCAACAGCCTTTTCATCAGGAATTTTAAAGACTTCGATTACATTGTTTGCCCTTCGGGCAGTTGTACACTGCATGTAAAAGACCACCTGCACGATGATAAGCAGGAGGAAGTAGCAAAAGCTATTCGCGGTAAAGTCTATGAGTTAACGGAGTTCCTGACAGACGTTTTGAAAGTAGAAAAACTGGACGCAAAATTTCCCTATAAAGTAGGTATGCACCAAAGCTGCCACGGACAAAGGGGCCTCAAGCTGTCTCAAATGTCAGAATTGGTAGCACCACCATTCTCCAAGCCGGAAAAACTATTGCGCATGGTGGAAGGCATCGAATTGATCGAGATCAGTCGTAAGGATGAATGTTGTGGCTTTGGTGGAACCTTTTGCGTAGCCGAAGAAGCCGTTTCCGCCAAAATGGGCAAGGATCGGGTTGATGATCATGTAAGCAATGGTGCCCAGGTAATTACCGGTGCCGATATGAGTTGCCTGATGCATATGGAAGGCATCCTGCGCCGCCAGAAAAGCCCCGTAAAAGTAATGCACATCGCAGAAATTTTAGACGCAACTCCCACAACAATAAACCATAAACAATAAACCATAAACTCATTCATGCAACACGGAGTAAAAGATCACGCAGCGCTTGCCGATAAATTCAACCAGGATGAACCCCGGGTAGATTGGCATGATGAAACCTTATGGTGGATCCGCCAGAAACGTGATAAAGCAGCTTTTGGCATTCCTGAATGGGAAGAACTAAGAGAAACCGCTTCCCGCATTAAGTTCAACGTGCTCTCCAACCTTTCCCAATATTTAGAGCAATTTGAGAAGGCTGCATTGGAAAATGGGGTGCTGGTTCACTGGGCTGCTGATGCGGAAGAGCATAATCAAATTGTTCATTCTATTTTGCAAAAACATAATGTGGATAGGATTGTGAAAAGCAAATCCATGCTCACAGAAGAATGCCACCTGAATGAATACCTTCAGGAACATGGTGTTGAAGTAATTGACACCGATTTGGGAGAGCGCATCGTGCAATTGGCTAAAGAGCCACCCAGTCATATTGTATTGCCTTGCATTCACTGGAAAAAAGAAGAGATCGGCGAACTATTCCACCAGCACCTGGGTACACCAAAGGGCAATGCCGATCCCCAATATTTGACCAATGCAGCAAGATTGGATCTGCGTGAAAAGTTCCTGACCAGGAAGATCGCTATTACCGGTGTAAACTTCGCTGTGGCAGAAACCGGTGAAATGGTGGTTTGTACCAACGAAGGCAATGCTGATATGGGTGCCCACCTTGCAGACGTGCACATCGCCTGTATGGGAATTGAGAAAATAATTCCCCAAAGAGCTCACCTTGGAGTTTTCCTGAGATTGCTGGCAAGAAGCGCTACCGGCCAGCCCATAACAACCTATTCAAGCCATTTTAAAAAACCACGCAAAAGACAGGAAATGCATATTGTGCTGGTGGATAATGGCAGAAGCCGCCAGTTGGGCCGTCCTGATTTCCGCAACTCTTTAAAATGTATTCGTTGTGGGGCATGCTTTAATACCTGTCCGGTCTATAGGCGTAGCGGTGGCCACAGTTATCATAATGCTGTTGCTGGTCCTATTGGTGCCATTCTCGCTCCCAACCTGGACATGAAGAAGAATGCCGACCTGCCATTTGCCTCTACACTTTGTGGTTCCTGCAGCAATGTTTGTCCGGTAAAGATCAACATTCACGACCAGTTGTATAAATGGCGCCAGGTACTGGCAAAAGAGGGCTATGTTGGTGGCGTAAAAGCAGTCAGCATGAAGGCAATGGCAGCTACGTTGTCTAATCCCGCGTTGTTTAAAATTGCCGGAAAAATGGGTCGATGGACGATCAAAAACGTTCCATTTGTAGTAAATAACGGTTTGAATCCATGGTTCAAGAACCGGGAAATGCCCGAACCGCCAAAGGAATCATTTAGGGAGTGGTATCAAAAAAAAAGATCCCATGCCTCAACTCCGGTTCCGAACGAGGAGTCCCAAAATAAACCCGAAAAGTCAAAGATTCCCTATTAATCTGATTTGAAATGTCAACGAGCAATAGAGATATAGCCAATATAAATTCTTCAAGAGCAACTGCAAGCAGGGAGCGCATTCTAAATGCAGTGAAGAATAACCAGCCGGAACTAATGGAGTTGCCTGTAGTTAAAAACTTTCCACAGGGCTTCAGCAGCCTTACGGGGAAACTTAGTGAAGTGCTAAAAGGAATAGGTGGCAATGTTTACGAAGTAAAAGATTATGCTGAAGTGCTTCATATTTTGAAAGCCCGGTTTGCAGAGTCAAACCGGATTATTTCCACTGTAGCTGAGCTTTCCGCCATAGCGAAAGGAAATGCAAACGAGAAGGACGCCCACAATTTGGAAGATGTAGACCTTGCTGTTATTTCATCACCCCTGGCAGTAGCTGAAAATGGTTCTGTATGGCTTACAGATAGCCATGTGCCACAACGCGTGCTGCCTTTTATTTGTCAGCATCTGGCTGTAGTTGTTCATAAGGAAAGCCTGGTTTCTTCCATGCATGAGGCCTATGATAAAATAGGAAATGCCGATTACGGCTTTGGTGTTTTTATAGCCGGGCCTTCTAAAACAGCAGATATCGAACAGTCATTGGTATTAGGAGCCCACGGTCCCAAAAGCATGACCGTTTTTTTAATAGGATAGTGATAATGAGTGATGAATAACGAGTGTCGAATGGCCTGTTACTCATTATTCATCACTCATTACTCATTATCCCGCTTCCTCCAGCATAAGCATGTCCGACCGCACACAGCCCTTGAATTTGGGCTTTGTTTTTTTCTGTAGGTCATAGTAAACTTCAACGTAGAAGTTATCAATCCTGTATAGGATCACCCTGTATCCGTGTATGATATTTTCGCACAGCATTGTACCTTTAAAACACACTACTTCATCTTTCCCAATTTCACTCAGGCACACGAAATCACGAAGTGTCATAACATTCCAGTTTTAAAGAGAAGATTAAATTAATGTGAGCTAAATACGGTTCTAAGTCATCAACAAATTCTAAGCTCTGATCCAAAAGGCCTCATCACTTTAGCGGATACAGAATATTTTTTCGCGGCCCGCAACATAAGCACTTCTTTGCAGTAATGCTTTTCGCTGCTTGTCCTGCATAGGTACTTTAAAATGATGGAGCGCCACTGGTTTTCATTGGCAAGACAAAATTTTCCACAAAGGAAATGCCACAATATCCTGTTAACCCTTCAATTCTGCTGTTAACAACTCACTTTTCAGGCATTGGCTCAAAATTTATCATACTTCAGTATGTATGGAAGAGAAGTTTACCATCCTGAACTTTGACACATGGGCAGAATTTAAAAATTTTGTAGATGAGCTTTCCGATAATTGGGCGTATCGTGGCCAGGCCGATGCAGTTTGGGGATTGGAGAATGCAATTGAACGTACCGACTTTATTCATTTTCACAAAGGCATTGAGGCAGAATTCCTGGCTGAGTTTCAAAGAGGTGCAAGAAATTACTTGAGCAGAGACCAGATTCCTGAACATATTATTGAATGGCTGGCACTGATGCAACACCACGGTGCGCCTACCCGCTTGCTTGATTTCACAAAATCACCTTTTATTGCTGCTTATTTTGCTTTTGAACATTGCAGGCCAGAAGCTGATTTTAATGTGGCAGTGTGGGCCATCAACGTCAATTATCTAAGAAAAAGGTCTGTAGAGGTACTTGCTCAACAATTTGCCGATGAATTAAAATTGACCCATAACCTGATCAATGAAGAGGTTTTTGAAAAGGTGTTTTATACCAACCGTATCAATCTCGTTTTTCCCGTAGAGCCCTTTCGCATGAATCGGCGGTATTCTTTGCAACAATCGATATTTGTAAGCACAGGCACATCAGAAGCGCCTTTCATGAGGCAACTTGCATTTCTTGGAGATGCTATGAAGCAAGCCGTAGTTAAAATAGAAATGCCCGCCAGACTGCAAAAAGAGGTGCTGCGCAACCTGCAACGAATGAACATCAACCGGGCTTCACTTTTCCCCGACCTGGATGGCTATGCGGCATCTTTAAAACTTCGCTACAACAGTCGGCAAACGCCCGATGAGATTTCAAAACAACACCTGAAGTTGCTGGAAGACGATGAGTTTAAACTGATGCCTTAATAACTGTCAGGTTGACGCCATTATTTCTTCTTTTAGCTATAAAATCTTGTTTTTTATCGAAACATTTAGAAATTACAGGCCTTTTTCAGCGTTAATAGAGTAATTTGCAAAAAAAGAAGATTAAAAGGCGTGAAAGGACTGTTTTTTCTAAATATTATTAATTTATCGTTTATTAATAACCCGGCTGGTGGTTGGTTCAAATCTGGCAAAGCAGATAAGGAGAAAAGAAAAAGCCGGAAACGGAAAACTTCTGCTCTTTCGCCGGATAGTTTTCATTTGAGAGGTGGATCAAGATATAATAGCCGGGCAAACCCCGCACCTTAAGTCAAAGGTTTATAATGAATTAGGAA
>CBKWHA010000138.1:0-14137 GCA_966674115.1 uncultured Chitinophagaceae bacterium | reverse complement strand
CCCAAGCCTACTGGCCTGTGTTTTAAATTGGAGTTCCTGGCCTCCGGAACAGGATAGTAATTATGATCAATTACTGCATTCAGATTTTTGGTAACCTGGTAAGTAACCTCAAATAATTTTTCATGATCAAATTTGCCATTGATCACAAACTTTGGTAAAGCAAGAGAAGCCAGGTTGCAAACAGCTACTTCATCAGGTGAAGTATATTCGATGATCTCCGTACAAAGATTGCTGCTCTTAATAGTGCCCAGGTTTTGCTGGTTGCTTTTGCTGTTGGCCGCATCTTTATACAACAGGTAAGGCGTGCCGGTCTCTATTTGCGCATCCAGAATCCTGAACCAGAGTTCCTGCGCTTTCATTGTTTTTTTGGCTCTGCCTTCCTGCTCATATTTGGCGAATAATTCTTCAAACGCTGTCCCCCAGCATTCATGTAATCCTGGTGCTTCACTGGGACAGAATAAGCTCCAGTCTTCGTTGGCCTCTACACGCTTCATGAACAGATCGGGTATCCACAAGGCATAGAATAGATCCCTGGCCCGTAGTTCTTCTTTACCATGATTTTTACGCAAATCCAGGAACTCTAATACATCAGCATGCCAGGGCTCCAGGTAAATGGCAAAAGCACCCTTGCGCTTGCCACCTCCCTGGTCTACATATCTTGCTGTATCATTGAAAACACGCAGCATGGGAATAATGCCATTACTAGTGCCGTTGGTACCGCTGATATAACTACCCGTAGCACGGATATTATGAATGGATAAACCAATACCTCCAGCACTCTGGGAAATTTTAGCTGTTTGCTTGAGTGTATCATAGATGCCTTCGATGCTGTCGTCTTTCATGGCCAGCAGAAAACAACTGCTCATTTGCGGCTTGGGTGTGCCGGCATTAAAGAGCGTAGGCGTGGCATGGGTGAACCAATGTTCACTCATCAGGTGATAGGTCTTAATGGCGCTCTCAATATCCTGCTTATGGATACCCAGGGCGACCCGCATGTACATATGTTGCGGACGTTCTGCTATTTTGCCATCAATGCGCAACAAGTAAGACTTCTCCAGCGTTTTGAAACCAAAAAAATCAAAAGCATAGTCGCGGTCGTAGATGATCACGCTATCCAGCAGTTCTGCGTTCTGCTCAATGATCTGCATGATATCATCTGCAATGAGTGGCATTTGCCTGCCGGTTGTTGCATCTGTATAGTGATACAACTTTCGCATGGTTTGGGAGAAAGACTTCACAGTACTCTTGTGCAGGTTGCTCACGACAATGCGTGAAGCCAGGATCGCATAATCCGGGTGGGTAGCTGTCAGGGAAGCAGCTACTTCCGCCGCCAGGTTATCCAGGTCTGTAGTATGTACCCCCTCATAGATACCCTCAATGGTTTTTTTGGCCACTTCAATCACGTTCACTAGTGGACTCAACCCGTAGGAAAGCTTTTTAATACGTGCCGTTACCTTATCAAATTGTATAGGTTCTGTTCTACCGCTTCTCTTGATTACATAGCTCATAGAATAATATTTTGTGCTTGAAATATTTTGTGCCTGATTAAAAATCTTCTTCCAGTGAAAATGTTTGCCCTTCTTTAGTAGCCATAACCCCTGCTTTCTGATAATCTCCTACCCTCTTTTCAAAGAAGTTGGTCTTACCCTGCAGGGATATCATTTCCATAAAATCAAAGGGATTTGTGGCATTGTATATTTTGGGATAACCTAGCTCACTGATCCATCTGTCAGCTACATATTCAATGTACTGTTGCATCAGACGGGCATTCATACCAATCAGATCAACCGGCAGGGCATCTGTGATAAATTCCTTTTCTATGGTTACGGCATCAGTAATAATTGCATAAACTTCTTCCCTGGATAATTTGTTTTGCAACATGCCATACAACAGGCAGGCAAATTCGCAATGCAGTCCTTCATCGCGGCTGATGAGTTCATTGCTGAAGGTAAGTCCGGGCATTAATCCTCTTTTCTTTAACCAGAAAATGGAACAGAAGCTTCCACTGAAGAAGATTCCTTCTACGGCTGCAAAGGCCACCAAGCGCTGCGCAAAGGAGCCGTTGGTGATCCAGCGTAAAGCCCATTCGGCTTTTTTCTTAACGGCAGGCACGGTATCAATAGCGTGAAAGAGTTTGTGTTTTTCCTGCGGGTCTTTAATATAGGTGTCAATCAGCAAGGCATAGGTTTCGCTGTGAATGTTTTCCATCATGATCTGAAAACCATAAAAACATCTAGCTTCTGGTAACTGCACTTCACTCATGAAGTTTACCGCCAGGTTTTCGTTTACAATGCCATCACTGGCAGCGAAAAAGGCCAACACATGCGAAATAAAATGGCGCTCACCATCATTGAGGCTTTCCCAGTCCTTAAGGTCACTGCTTAGATCTATTTCCTCTGCTGTCCAGAAGCTGGCCTCATGCCTTTTATAATGTTCCCAAACTTTAGGGTAATTGATGGGCAGGATCACGAATCGATCCTTGTTCTCTTTTAATAAAACTTCATTCTCCGGCTGCATAGCACTTAATTTTTAAAGTTGAGCAATTAGCCTAAGGAGAAATGCAAAGGGATGCTGAAGCAACGCAAGAAGAATGCACTCGTGTATTGATTCAGTTCAATGCCTTTCGCCCGAAAGCTATGAAACAGTAATTCGATCCTGGCAGGTCTTCTGGCTTGTTCCGTTGTTCAAGGCCTTCCCATTCCGCTTTGGCCGGAACAGTGGCATAAAGAGAGTGTTGAACAAACTTCTAAGGAACTTACAGCTACGGGGATAGCGCCGGATTTTCACTGGACTTCCCTTTTAATACGATCCATTAAGTGGTATCGTAACCAAAATCTGGTGCAAGATAGTGTTGTTATGAGCAGAGCGGGCTATGTTGTTTTCCACTTATGTTGATAAAAAGAAAGTGCATTTGAACAAGCACACAATACATAAAAAAGTTCGACAATGGAAAGCTTGCTTACAGCTTTTCTAATAAAGACTGTGCCTTGCTGTAATTACCTGCATCTGCAGGAATTTTTTGCAGCCATTGCCGGCAGGCCTGTTTATTGTCTTCTTTGAGGTAAGTAAGTGCCTGGTAAAAAGCCGCTTCATATTTGAACACGGATGCTCCTTGAAACAACCGGCTGAAAACACCCCTGGCTTCATCCAACCGATTGGTTTGCAGTAATGCAACTCCATAATAAAATTGGGCAAAACTATTATCTGGTTGTTGCTGCACCGCTGTTTGCAATAAACCGGCAGCAGTAGAAAAATCTTCTTTATTAAAAGCAACAGCAGCCTCTTGCAGCAATGTCTCCGTATTTTCGCCCCGCTCAACGGGAGCAACCATTTGCGTAGCGGCATATTCTCCAAACAAATCAGACCGCCAGGGCTCCCAGATAAATAGAATAGCGATCACGATAGCAGCTACCGCAGTGATTGCACGGAAATAACGCCTGAAAGAAACTACTTTGCCTGGATTAGCCGCTCCTTTAAAGAATTCACTCCGCAGCTCCTGTAAAGAATGCTGCAACTGTTCCTGCTGCTCGTCTTTACCAAAATGTTGCTGCAACGATGCATGAACCTCCCTGTACATAGCAAGCTTTTGTTGCAGTGAAGTATCAACAGCCAATGCCTCTTCGAATGATAGCCGTTCACCGGCCTCCATCTCCCCTTCGGCATAACGGGCTATATCGTCGTAATTAAATGTGCTCATAATTTTGTTGCCATTGTAGATGAATCTTTTTGGTGAGCGAAGCCATACATTCACTCTTTTTCTTGCGCAAATAGCCGTACGTAACCTTTAACTGCTCTGCAATTTTTTCCTGGTCTTCACCACTCAAGCATTTTCTAAGTATCTCCTGGCACGAAGCACCCAGTTCCTGGAAACAATTTAAAAAGATCTGCATCTTCTGATCGTTCCGTTTCATTTGTTCGGCTAGTGCAAACACGTCTTCCCCTATAGATACATCATCAGCTTCTTTTGTTACCGGCTGGCGATCGCTTTTTTTCAATGCATTCAGCCACTTCCTTTTGCAGATCAAAAGCAGGAAGGGTTCGAAAGGACAGGTAAGCTGTAACTGCTTCTGTTTGGCTTGCTGGTATATATCTATTAAAGCCTCCTGAAAAATATCGGCAGCGTCATCTTCACTGCCATTATTGGCAAGGATATAATTCCTGACCTTGCTTGCATATTTAGTATAGATCTCTTTAACGATCTCCCTATTGTTATGAAGCAGGCCTTGAATAAAGCGTTGGTCAGTATGTATGATAGCAGCGATACAGTTCAATTTTTTCTTAGCTGATAAAAATAAATAAAAAAATTTCAAACAATGGGGGTAACAAAAAGAAGGAGCCGCTGATATACTTACAAACACACAAAAAATTGAATTATGAAAACAAACATTTTATCAGCCGCCCTTTTGGTTACTACAGTTGCCACTTTATTCGCTTGTAAAAAAGAAGAAAGCCCTAAACCCGTTTTTGCTAAAGCCGATGACTTCTGGGCTTCACATGCCATACCTGTACAATCCTTTTCCGGAGATGCTGCTTCAGGATTCTCCATCACCGGTGCAAAAGGAACAAAAGTTAATTTCCCTGCCAATGCATTTGTAGATGGAAACGGCAATGTGGTAAGTGGAACAGTTACCGTAACCCTGAAAGAGGTGTTAAGTAAAAAAGATGTGATCCTTTCGGGTGTGATGACTGAGTCCAACGGACAATTATTGGAATCCGGAGGCGAATTACTGGTAAAGGCGAAAAAAGATGGTGCCGATCTCATGATCAACCCGGCCTTAGGCGACAAAGGCGTACAAGTGGAAGTTCCGAAAGCAATGAATGACAGGGATATGGGACTCTTTGTCCAGGAAAAAAGAAGGCCTGACGGAGCAACCAATGGTGGACAGCAACAGCAACAAAATCCCTATACATGGACACCTGCTCCTTACTATCCTTTTGGCAATGGTCCCAACAGCTATACTTTCACCCTGCCTGGTTTTACATGGGTAAACTGCGACCGTTTTTATAACGATCCGAATCCTAAGACCACCATTACAGCACTTCCGGTATTCCAGGATAATAACCAGGTTACAGACCTGCAAGTGTTACTGGTCTTTAAAAATATCAGCACAGTTGTTACCTTACCCTATGATTTCCAGTTACAAAAATTCCAGTCCTATATGAACTCATTGCCCATCGGACTTCAGGCAGACCTGGTGATCATAGGCAAAGACAGCGATGGTTACATACAGTTTGGCACACAGGCTATCACCATCAGTGCCAATATGCATATCAACGCACCAATACACCGTTCTACGCAATCAGAGGTCGATACTTTCCTAGCTGGAATTCAATAAAGTGGTCATTTCTTTCCAGTCGCACATAATCAGAATGGGACCGGCTATAAAAAGCCGGTTTCCGCCATTGAATAACCGCCGGTTACCGGCATTACTATCCAGATGGAAAAAGATTGATTACATTTATCGGTGACTTATGAGACTGCATAAACTACTACTGCTGCTAACTATTCTGCTTTGCTTTATGAACCGGTCGGAAGCACAAACTCCTGACACAGCGGTTGCGCAGATCGAGCCTGTCATTGACAACAACCAGGTAAGATTCGGATCTGTCTTGCGGCCTCTACGACAAATTGCAGGAGCGCCACAGGCATTTTATACCTATTTCTGGGAATTTGGCGATGGCACCTACAGCTTTGAAAAAGAGCCGGTGCATGTATACAAGGATACGGGGAAATACCAGGTACGCCTGTATGCTACCAACAATTATGATGATGGAAAAAAACCGCCTACCAGACCCAGGCCTATTCGGGTGAACAACTGCACCATGCTGGCCGATCATAAAACGCCATCCTTTTTTAAAGGCAATGGCTCACTGGAAATCAAGACCAACCAGATGCCTAAACCAGGCGAAGACATGGTATTGCTGATTGGTTACCGCAACCGGCAAGACAACAAAGTAGAGAACATGAGCGGATCGATCATGTTACTGTACAATGAAAAACAATTCAGCCAGAACAGTTTTGACATAGCCGATGTGCGGAATTATTACCAGGAAAAATCCATTGGTCTGGATTCATTGCTGGCCTATTCGCCACCAGATCCCTTCCTGCCCGTAGAACAGGAATTCAGGCAAAGAGGATGGTTTACAGCTAGTACAGACAACGCTAATAATGCAGAAAATGTAAATCCTACGGCAGACAAACAGGCATTGCAACATTTGCTGAAACAGGAAATGAACACATTCAGAAAACACCTGATATGGAGGGTGAATGATGTGCAACGTGGAGAAGAAAAACTCATCTTCCTTTCCGTGAACACATTGCCGGAGATGATCAAAGACACCAATGCAGTGGTCACTATAACGGGCTTATTCATTCCGGATGATCCTTCACTCGATTTGGAGAAGTTTGAATTGGAACTACCCGTTGTAGCCTCTCACGATCCTAACAGGATCTCTCTGAAGAACAGGAAACTCAATTACCGCTTTACAGGAAAAAACAAGGACAATGTTTATAAAATACGGTTTCAGAATACAGGCAAAGGACCAGCCAAAAAAGTGGCAATTACAGTAACGATACCAGGCTTATTGAATACGGCTACGGTAGACCTTATAGACATGAAGCCTGCCTGTAGTTGGTGCGATACCTCCTATACAGGCAGAAGCTGTATAGATACCATCCTCACAAAAAACAGCATTCAATTTGTCTTCGACAATATTTACCTGCCTGGCATGCAGCAGGACGGTATCAATGACCCAGATTCAACCATGGGGTATATACGGTACAAAATTCGATTTGATAAAAAAATGAAGAAAATACCTTTTACGAGCAGGGCCGCTATTGTGTTTGACAAGAATGAGCCTGTATATACCAATCGATCAGAAGGAAAGTTCAAAAAAGGCATTTCACCAGGCATCGTTGTAGGTTATAGCATTCCACTTGGCAATACGCCAGCAGCCACGCGCAATATAGGTGTTACGTTATCGGAATATGCAGCCTATAAAAGATATTTCCAGTGGGAATTATTCCTGCAACCGAATTATACGTACGAAAACTTTGTGGGACGGAGATTTGGGGGCGATACCACCATCAACCGGGTGAATTATAAAGTAGAATACAGGGATATATATCGCAAAGAAAAGGTGATGTCTATAGAAGCAGTACCGCTGCAGTTACGGTATAATCTGGCATCCTTTGCTTCGGCAGGAGCCGGCGGAATTGTATCGACAGAAATCAACCGCACAACTACCCGGTTTGTACGTACCCGCTTACAACAACCTAATTCTGCCAATCTCGACTTTGTGGAAGGAGAGCAAGGCACCAAAACACAATCATTTGCAACCTGGCGGGGTGGACTGTTTGCCGATGTGCAACTGGGTAAAGTACGGGTAGGCCCTGCTGCAGGTATACGGTATGTGCATTATTTTAAACCAACCTACCAAAGTATTCTATTGTATGTTAGCTGGAAATTTTAAGTAGTTTTATCGAAATACGTCCCGATGAAGCAAGGCCTGTGGAAGGGAATGATCTTATTATTCCTTTATTGTATTGCTTTCACAGTTGAAATTCATGCATTGCCGCCCGATAGTCTGAAACTGCCTGCATCTTTAATACAGCAATTAAAAGAATACCGGCAAAAAGATGATCTTGGTGCATGGATCTATGATCGTATTGCCTTTACGGATGAAGATCCTGCTGAACGGATCAACTTCCTGATGCGCACACAAAAAGAAGTATGGAGAAGTTATAAAACCTATGAAGAACGGCTGGCCTGGTTTGACCTCCTGGCACTGCAGGGGTATTACCAGTTACAGGCAAGCAACATCCTTTCATCAATTAATGCCTATGAAACAGCCCTCCAGTTTTATGAATCCTACCCCCTGCCTGGTGCAGACATCATTGAATATGTATTAAAACCATTAGGTAACAATTATACACGCCTTGCTGATTATCCAACTGCTTTATATATTCATCAAAAAACACTAACACTTGCCCTGAAAGCAAACGACCCAAATGTCATTGCTTCTGTGTACAGTAATATGGCTATCTGTGCCAAATGGCAAGGCGACCTTTTATCTGCTGTAGGCTATTGCCAAAAAGGCATTGCGCAGGTAAGCAAAAAGAAAGCTTTGTATGGCTTGTTGCTAAGCGTTTATGCTGATGTTCTGATCGATCTAAACAAATACGACACAGCCGCCATCGTCTGCCAGCAATCGCTGAAACAGTTGCGAGGGTTTGATGCCTCTTCTGTTTATTGGTACACCAGTGCATTGCAAACAGCAGCACGCATTGCTTTGCATCAGCGGCAATATGAAGTAGCAACTAATTATGCGCAAACTGCGTTGAAATTATTGCAGCAACAGGCACCTGCCAGCAAATGGCGGGAGAAAGCAAAAGCGAATGTACTGTTGGGAGATATTTACCTGCATGCAGGAAGAGCAGATCAATCACTGTACTATTATCAACAGGCATTGTTGTTATTATTGCCTTCCTGGAAACCTGCTGATTTATCTGATACACCTCCGGAAAACATTCTTTACAGTGAAAACACCATCGGTGATGCCCTGGCCGGTAAAGGAGCTGCATTACAGGCCATGAAAAAATATGATGAATCCTTACAGCAATATATTGCTGCCTTCATGGCTGAACGGAAATTGCGAAAGGTCTTCTACTCTGCTGAATCAAAACTCAAGGAACTACAGACCACCCGCTTAAGGTCAGATGCTGCCATGCGGATTGCTTATCAACTGTTGACTACCACCAGAAAATCAAAATACAAGGAACAGATCTTGTTGATAATGGAACTGTCCAAAGCGCAGGTATTATCCGATGAAAGGAATTTGCGTTTGGCCAGCACTGATCATACTACATCTTCCGACAGCTTGATGAAAAAAGCAAAACAGTTGCAGGAAGCCATTACGTACTACCAGCATGAACTGGTGAATACAGCAAACAAAAAGCAGATCTCTGGTTTGCTGCAAGCAACAGAATATGAACTATCATTACTTAATAAGAAATTAAACCAGCAAACTGCTTATGCGTCTACAGATGAAAGCATGTTGACAATAAACAGGCTTTATAACTTTTTAAAACGCATTCCGGAAAAGGTATCTGTATTAGAACTTTTTGAAGGTGTTGACAGCAGCTACCTTATTGAATGCAATGCGAAAGGAATCCAATTGGTTCGTTTGATTCCAGCAGGCAAGCAATTGCATATTACAATACAGCAATTCATGGAACGCTGGTTTGGCAATGGTCCATCAACCATGCTCAATGAGCCGCAATCATTTTATGATTCATGTCATGAATTATACAAAGTTATTTTTGGCAATTATCACTGGGAAGCAGGTCAACACTATATCATAGTTCCCGATGGTATTTTCAGCTATTTACCTTTTGAAGCCTTACTGACTGAACGCGGCTACAGGCCGGATTATGCCAGTTGGCCCTGGCTTTTTAAGAAAGTTTCCTTATCACAGGCTTATTCTATACAATCCTGGTATGAACAGCAAACAGCCGCATATCATCCCGGGCCGTTCACTGCTTTTTTTGTTTCAAAGAGCAAAGACAACAAACAACCTGCTTTATCTGTTAATCAGGAATACAAGGCATTAGAAGATAAAATCAGCGGCACCTATTATATGGATTCCACTGCTACCTGGTCTGTCTTTACCGAAGCAGCCAAACGCGCCGGAATATTGCACATTAGCACTCATGCCCTATCCGTTGACAACAATACTCTACCTTATCTGCAACTCTACGATCGTCCCTTTTACTTGTTTGACCTCCGGTATCAAAAATTTACTCCTACCCTGATCATGCTGGGTGCCTGTAAAACAGCCGATGGTCTATTACTAGAGGGAGAAGGCGTGAATAGCCTGAGCCGGGGCTTTGTAGCAGCAGGTGCCGGCGGTGTGGTATCAGGACTATGGAACGTAAATGATGAAACGACAATTGAGCTTACTCAACTTTTTTATCAGCAGTTACAACAAGGACAAGATCCTGCCAAAGCATTATATTATGCCAAGCATCAGTGGTTGCAATTACATAAAGATCAACCCATGCTTCAATTACCTTATTATTGGTCTGGATATATATACAGCGGGCATTTACGGAGAGTTGAGTTGGCACAGAAGAAAGTATATTGGCTTTATTATTTGGTTGGTATTGTATTGATATTAGCAGGAGTTGTTTACTTCATTGTAAAAAACAAACCAATCAATAAATGATGCCAAAATGGTTATTAAATCCTATTGTTTCACGGGAACAAAGAGAACGGCATCAGCAACAATGAATCCATCTGCATCTTTATTGGTTATTGCTACAAATGATTGTTTCCCTCGTGGTAGTGCATAAGTGCCCAGGGAAACCCATTCACCTGAAGTTTGTCCTTCAACTTGTATCTCTGATGTATTAATCCATACCTCATTTGAAACTGTTCCGTTGAAAATTACAAAATGAGTTTTTGTGGTACTGTGCGGAACTTTTGGAAAATAAACATACAACCGATAAGCACCCGACTTCTTGATAGAAGGGATAAACCGTACTTCCTGTTTTGTACCAGATTTACCTGTAACAAGCATACTTGGACCATAGTTGCCAATATAACCCTGCGCCTGTTCACTTGTTTTCTTCTGCCAGTTGCCTTTAATTAGTATCTGTTCTTGATCATCATTATCTACCAGCACTTCGGGTATACTTCCATCCATCAATGGGTTGGCCTTTAATAACTGCCGGATATTTTTTACGTCTATCTGTTGCACCGTCTGTTTACGATCAATGGCGATGCAAGCAGCTACAGCAGCCGATTGGGCCAGTACCATAAATACAGGTTCCATCCGTATAGAGCCATATGCTATGTGACTTGCAGACAAGCATACCGGTACATATAGATTTTTACAGTCTTCTGCTTTAGGAATAATAGAACGGTAGGAAACCGGATAAGGACCAAAACCGCCAATCTCCACATTGCCTTCATTTTTTACCATGTTATTCACTACAATACGCTGGCAATTGTGTGAATCCATGGTATAAGCAGCCATTCCGATTCCATCCTCCACCACTTCCCTACCCTGGCAGTTGGCCTGTGTCATCACATAACTGCCCACCATTCTGCGGCATTCCCTGATGTACAATTGGGGTGACCAATGGCCATTATCTATATACTCATCTTTGGGATAACCCCACTGCTTCATTTCATTGCGTAAAACTTCCGGCACCCGTGGATCATGCCCATAGAAATACAATAATCCTTTGGTATAGACTTCATGCTTTTTTATAATCGCTGCTCTTTCCTTGTAATCAGCTTCAGGGTACTTATGATTCATCCCGATCATATCTGATGAAAAGCCACCACGGTTGTTGATGTCTGTTTTATGATTGGGCATCTTACTAACAATGAAATAATCGTTGAGTGTTCTTTTATTGGGTTGGGCTGCAAACAAGCGCAGGAGCAATTCATAGCGCGAGGAGTCATAATCATCAGGACGTTCAATAGGTATCCTGTTGGAAGGATCATTGGTGAGGCAAATTCTGTAATTGTACGCCTGCACTTTTTTGTCGCCGGTACCGTTTGGCTTCAAGGTGTCGTTAGAAATGCCCCACAACAGGCCACTGGCAGGATTGCCGGGCACTTTGTAGGGATCAACACCGTCGGGGAACTGGTGCCCTTCCATTAATTGAACACCATTATACGTTTCATGGTAGGTACTATTTGATTCCCTGCCTACTGTATAAGAAACACCAGCTTTGGCCATCAGATCACCTTCATAACTGCAGTCAATAAACATTTTCGCTGCAATTACCTTTTCTGCAGCCGTAGCAGGGGATACCGAATTTTCCAGAACTATTTCTTTTAACCATCCATTATTCTTTTCAGCTTTAATGATCCGGTGCTGATACAGCACCTTTACACCAGAGCTACTGATATAGTCATGGAACACCTTTTCTGCCACATGTGGCTCAAAGATCCATTGTTCGAATTTTCCATAGTGTTTGCCTAACCTGCGATAGAAGTTCCGGGCCAGTCCTGAAATGGCGTATTTATTCCCTATATCGGTATAACCCAGACCACCTGAGGAAAGGCCGCCTAAGTGTGTCCCCGGCTCAATGAGTACAACACGCTTACCCATTTTTGATGCCGTGTATGCAGCAATGACACCCGCTGAAGTGCCCCCATACACACAGACATCATATTGCTCTGACTTTATTTGAAAGGAAGAAAAAACCAGAACACAAAAAAACGTAGTGCAAACACAGAAGATGCGCATAATTAATTACCAGAGATTTCAATGTATCTCTCTAAAGTTAAATATTAAATTGAGTTTTGTCAGGCAGGTGTAGGAAGAAGACAGCAGAGAATGGCAATTTTTTTGTACATCCATTTTCTAACCGAATTATACTGATGTTATGAAGCAGAATAAAAATAAGGACAAGAAACAGTTGCCGGAAAAAACCCAGGTAGCGAATCCCAAACGGGAAACGACTCTCCGAGAAAATTACGGCACCAAAGAACGGCCGACCCATCCTAAAGGAGCTGATCAGATGAATGAAAATTTCGCTAAGCCGGGAGCCGACCAGAATATTATCCGGGAGGCTTCGCGTTCTGCCGAGACCGGCAGAGGGCGAAAAGACCTAGGCCGCTGATGTTCATACAGGTTCTTAAGGGGATGTGGTGATTGCCGCAGCTAAAATCTCTGACAGGCCATGATCTAAGGGGTGCTGTCCCAGGCAAGGTGTACGTTTAATCAAATGTGTCTGAACATGTCAACACGGTATTGAGTCGGTGCCTCGTCTTGTCTGTGAAACATTATCTTTCATAAGGGAATAGCACATGGAATTGGAAAACCCGCCAACCTATTGGCTCACCCGCTTTATGATACTTCGCCTGTTAGGCGTAATCTATGCTATAGCTTTTCTTGTGGCCATCAACCAAATTCTACCTCTGATTGGCTCTAATGGGCTTCTTCCTGTAGAGATTTATCTAAACCGCTGGAGCAGAGCACTTGGCTCAGATGGAGCTGGATTCATGCGCCTGCCGTCCATCTTTTGGCTCTGGCATTCAGATACCGCCCTCTTAACTGTCGCCTGGATTGGTTTCATTCTTTCCTGTATTGTAGTAGCAGGCTTTGCCAATGCACCGCTGCTTGCTGTACTCTGGTTTTTGTACATGTCCTTCACGCACGTTGGCCAAGAGTGGTATGGATATGGCTGGGAGATCCAGCTTACCGAAA
This sequence comes from uncultured Chitinophagaceae bacterium, assembly GCA_966674115.1. Lineage (GTDB taxonomy): Bacteria > Bacteroidota > Bacteroidia > Chitinophagales > Chitinophagaceae > Flavisolibacter. Next base: position 907 of record CBKWHA010000138.1, on the reverse strand, counting down.
CTGGTTTTCTTGCCATCTTCCTCTGCCCGTTGCTGGACATGCGTCCATTTCCCCGATACGCTCCTCCCTTTCCCATTATCGTTTTGTTCCGGTGGTTGATTTTCCGGATCATGTTGGGTGCCGGCTTGATCAAAATACGTGGCGATGAAATTTGGCGGAATGCAACTGCTCTCTATTACCACTTCGAAACACAACCCATTCCTGGCCCCTTGAGCCGCTTTTTCCACTTTCTACCCCATTCATTTCTTAAGGTTGGCGTCTGGTTCAATCACCTAGCCGAGCTTATTGCACCATGGTTTGTATTCTGGCCGCGGCTGGCACGTCATATTGCAGGAGTGGTGATCGTTTTATTCCAGTTCAGCCTCATTCTCAGTGGTAATCTTTCCTTTTTAAACTGGCTCACGATCATTCCTGCTTTAGCTTGTTTTGATGATGGCTTTTGGGCAAAGATTCTTCCCCGCGCACTTGTTCGTAGAGCGGAAGCCGCTGCCGATCGCTCCGAAGTATCCAAACCTATGCTAACCACCGCTTGGATCGTAACGGCAATTATTGCGTTCCTCAGTTTTCGTCCTGTAGCCAATATGTTGTCGTCGAGGCAGATCATGAACACTTCCTTCGACCCCTTCGATCTCGTAAATACCTATGGTGCATTCGGCACTGTAGGACGCGAACGTTTCAATGTAGTGTTTGAAGGCACGATGGACGCGCAACCAAACGATAGTGCCACCTGGAAACCTTATATCTATAAAGGCCTTCCTGTGTTGCTTGACAAACGGCCTACGCAGATAGCACCCTACCAGTTGCGCCTGGACTGGCAAATGTGGTTCGCCGCTATGTCGTCGCCCAATGAATATCCATGGACGCTTCACCTCGTCTGGAAGCTCCTACATAATGATCCCGGTGCTGT
>CBKWHA010000137.1:0-14291 GCA_966674115.1 uncultured Chitinophagaceae bacterium | reverse complement strand
GTATATGGATACAAAGGAAAACAGGTAAGGGACAACATACATTCTTATGATATTGCCTGCTTTATGGAAGAATTCATTAAGGTACCAAGGTCGGGAGAAGTGTATAATTTGGGAGGCGGAAAGGGAAATACTTGTTCTGTTTTAGAAGCTTTTGCCATTACTGAATATTATTCCGGTAAAAAACAGGTCTTTGAATACATAGATAAGAACCGTGAAGGCGACCATATTTGTTATTACAGTGATTTAAGCAAGCTAAGAGCTCATTATCCGGCATGGGATATCACTGTCAGTTTGGAAGAAACGATTAAACAGATAGTTGCTGCCTGGGAAAAAAGAAAATATAATACTAATATCCTTACTGCTTAATTAAGCCTGCATCATTCAATCCCTTTATTTTCATTTATGATTTTGAAAGACAGGAATACATTCACTGCTTTTTTATTGTTTGTAATACTGCTGGTAGCTGCCATCTTGCGTTTTAATCATATAAACCAGCCTTTTATAGATTTTATAGGCTGGCGTCAATGCAGTAACGCCATGATGGCTGAGAACTTTTATCGCACCAACTGGAATATTTTGTATCCGGAAATAAAATGGCATGGACCAGGCCCGAGCTACAATGGCCGCGAGTTTCAAACTGTTACATATATCGCAGCTTTATGCTTCAAACTTTTAGGACAGCACGAGTGGATAGGACGTTCAATAGCTGTATTTTTTGGCTTGCTTGGCATTTTTTCCCTTTACCAGCTTGTTCGTCGGGTTTGGGATAACGACAGGGCACTAATGAGTGCGGCAGTCATGGCGGTGATGCCGGGTAGTATTTTTATCGAACGATCCTTTATGCCAGATCCAGCTATGGTAGCCTTAGTAACTACAAGTTTCTGGATGCTTGTTGCTTACTTACAAACTGACCGTAAATTTTATCTTGTATTAGCAGGTTTGATAGGGTGCTTAGGCTTTCTTACCAAGGTGCCTGGATTAATCGTCGGCTTGCCCATGGTTTATACGGTAATTGTTTATCTCACTCGTCAAGGACAGTTTTTTTCAAAAAGGTTATTTTATCTGGCTATTGTAGGTGTGCTTGTATTGATACCAGTAATCGCTTATTATTTGTGGGCCCGGCATCTTTCTCATGCTTATCCGCCTTACCATTTTGCCGGCGGCGGGAATTGGCTGTGGGATGATGGTTTAACAGACTGGTTGCATAATAGATATTTTGTGTCCAAACTAGTGTGGAACTTAGAAGAATGGCTTTGGACCGCTCCCATTATCATATTAGTTACGATTGGGCTAATTTTTCCTCCCAGTAAAGCAGAACTTGAACAAAATAAAGTACCCAACCAATCTGCAAATAATTATATCAAGTTACCTTGGTTATTTCATTGGTGGTTTTTGGCCTTTAGCTTTTATTATTTAATTGGAGCTAAAGAACTCGTAAGTAACCCGTGGAACTTTCATATTTTGGATCCTGCTGCGGCAGCACTTTCAGGTCATATACTAATAACAGTGTTCTCTCGCTGGCGTTTGATAGCAGGCAAAACAATTGCATCAGTAGTATTGCTTGGAATGTTCATAACTATTATATTGCTTGGAAGAAAAGGAATACAATATGTAAGTCAGCCTTTTGCATGGTCAAATCACCAACTTGGTTTGGCACTTCAGAAAGTTTCTAAACCTAATGACCTTGTTGTCACTTTTGGTGAACCATTGGGTGAGCCAGTGGCTATTTATTACAGTGGAAGGCGGGGCTGGGTATTTCCACCTGCTGATTCCGACTATTGGTGTTATTTACCTGAAGATGACCAGATATCTATTCGTTTGTTTGATGAGATAAGATCAAAGGGAGCCGATTGGTTGGGCATTGTTACAGACCGTAAGGAAGATATTATTTACAAGCATCCCACCCTCTTCCAATACATAGATAGCACCTGTATACTCAAAGAGAAAAACACAAATTGGATAATTTATAAAATTCAGACACCAACAGAAATGACAAAACTTTCTGCAACAAAAAGTTATTCAGCAGAATAAATATAACATAATATAAGCTCACTTACTTCTGCATAAACATCCATAGCCCACATTGATACAAAAGCGGTAGCCTTACCCAAGCTACCGCTCATCATACTCAATTGAAATTATTTCAGCAAAATCTTATTTATTCAATAGGACCTTTTTAGTCATAACTTCTCCATTTATTCGCATACATACCAGGTATATGCCGTTGGTTAACTTATCTGTTTCCACTCTAAGTTGTTTGTATTCTCCAGGATTAACATTTCCTGTAAAGATTTCTTTTATCAACTGTCCTTGTATATTATACATCGCTATTGATGCCGTTCCTTGATTAGCTAATGCATAATTTATAATCAGGTTATTATAGCCAGGCATTGATGATACCAGCAGGACATTCTCTTTAAATTGTAAATCTCTGGGTATGCCAAGGGTTGGGTTTGTCCTAGGATCATCAGTTTTCGCCATTACGCTGGTTATAGTTGCATTATTACTACTGATTGTCTGCACACTAAAGTCTTCAAAGTTGTAGGTCACTGGAGTGGTGCTGTTGCGGTGGGTGGCAAAGATGCCCGCAAAGGCTGTGCTTGCAGTCAGGCCCATACCAGAAATACTCAAGGATTTGGTACTATAGGCAGCTCCTGCATTCAGATAAGTTGTTCCATCAGTAGAATAAAAACCTTCGGCCGTATTGGAAGCAGGATCCACCACCAGCCACAGGCGCACGGTCTTGAGATTTAGTCCTGAAATAGCAGCCGTGATGCGCTGGTCGGGATTGGTGGTGCCGGTTACCGTATTCGATACATCATTGAGCTCCCGGCGCATTTCCACTTTATTGCCTGTCACCACCAGCTTCAGGAAGGTCTTGTCACTAAGACCAAACCAGATTCCTGCCTGCTGGCCTGCAGTGCCATAGTAAGGATTAATTAATGTGGTTGCAATCTGCAGCTTGCCCCGGCTGTCGACCTTTACCCCAAGGGCATTGATCTGGTTATTGTTGGCCAGGTAGGCAATGCCTTTGTTGGTGACGATCTGCAACCGGCCACTGCTCAATGTCAGTTTGGAGGCTTCATAGCCTGGTACGCTGGTATTGCTGGGGGTACCGTCTACGGAAAGGCGGGTACCGGAATAAGCGTCTATCATGGTAAAACCGGTGCCGGCCCCATTCTTATCATTGATGCTACCCGCCACACTGCTGGCAAATGTCAAGTTTACAGGCAGGCTCACCTGTACTTGATCACAGGTCAAGGTACTGATGGGACTGCAGCCAGTAGTCGGCTCAGGAGGTGTATAGATTGGCGTTCCTTGAAAAGCACCTATATGAAATGTGGTCATACCGGCAAGGCTATTTCCCCAATAGTCCTGTGTACCTACATTTATATTAAAGAGGGCTTTCAGATTTAAACCTTTATTAATGAGCCCTGAATTTGATTTTAATTTATATCTATCAAGTGTAGTCAATTTCGTGGCATCATTGAAAGTAACACCTAAAGTTGTATCTGCAAACTGGGCATCCACTTGTAAACCTTTTGCCACTCCGTTAAGATATTCCTGCTTGTTGCCTGTTCCTGTTCTCCAGGCTGTCAGAGAAGAATAAGTAGTAGCACCCCAGATGATTTTGAATGTTCCACCGGAAGGCCAGTAACTGTTACCTTGAAACAGGCAGGCAGATGTATTTAAGGGTACTTGTACAAGCGGAACTCCACCTGTGGTTTGGAATATGTTGTTTCTCAATTTTATATCAGACATTGGTCCGCCTCTGATATAAAAGCCTTTGGGAATAGCACCTGTATTTGGTGTAACAAAAATTGTATTGTTGTAAATTTTGACCGTCTGTATACCTCCGCTGGTACCGGAAGCCCAAAGATGTATAGATCCCTGGTCTCCTACACGACCATCATTTTCACTGATATTATACCTGATAACAATAGTTTTCATTAAAGGAGCACCTGTATACTGGGCAAGTAAATATCCGGCTCCATAATTATCGTGCGCATAATTGTATTGCATAATAGAATTAGTACAACCTCCATCAAAATCGAAGCCACCTCCGTCTTTACCAGAACCTGTTTTATTATGATGAGATTCATTGAACTGAAAGGTCACGCTGTCCGACGCGTGCGACCATATACCGAACGGACCACCATCTGGCGTATTATGCAGCCATCCGTTATTATAGGCAGTGCAATATTCAACAAGTGCTACATCTACATTGGCTAACAGAATTCCACTACCACTATTTCCATAGGTTTGTGTTGCAATTCCTGAATTGTTATATACTTTGTTATATGCCAGGTATACATTTCTGTGAAAAGCGTTGTTCTTGGTATAAGTCTCAATACCCGATCTTCCGTTATCATAAACAAGGCAATTGGTAATGGTTATATCGCTAAACCTACTTGCTATTAAAGTATCACTAACGGTACTTACTGTGTCCCAACTGCCAATCATAATTCCCCCATCGCGGTAACCATATACTTCTAAATTGGTTAGTTGTATAAAAGACAACTGTTTTTTCGGGATATCCAAATAAAATAGTAAACCGTTCCGCTTGTTCGTAAGGCGACCACTCCCTGCAAAGATGAGGTCCTTTACTACAAAGCCGGCAGCATTATAAATAAGCAATCCAGACAAGGTATCACTACTGATTGTTGCTTTTCCTGTACCATAAGAACCAATTACAATAGGTTTAGAACTAGTACCAGTGTCTGTAGTGGTAAAGTACAACTGTCCAAAAAATGTACTTCCTCCCAGGAACAAAATGGTGTCACCATTAAAACTACTGGAGTTTACTTTGTTAATAGTTTTCCACGGAGAACTGGTAGAAGTTCCCGATTTAGCATCATTTCCCAAGGGACTTACGTAATATTTAATACCAAATGATGTAGATGACAACAAAGAGAAAGTTGCAAGCAATGCAATAGTAGAATATTTCATTTTAAAACTTTAAGAAAGTTCAAATAAGTATAGATATAGTTTTGAGACTGAATTGTGTTTTGGGTACAAAAGTCTTTACAGAGCGGAGCCTTTACAGGTTGGTGTTTTTATAGTTCTTACTATACTAGTTAGGTGGAATGGATTTGAACCGGGAAATTGTTTGCTCTACAATTTCGTAGTAGATGTAATTAATGTATGTTAAATATACAAAAAAATATGCAAAAAATATTAGCAGAGTACTTTAATTCTCCATCTAATCAGAGGAAGCACAATTAAATTTATAGACTTTGATTATCAAAGATTTTAACAATTACATTGTCAATTATTGGATTTATAAATTTTGACGGGCAAGCAAGTTATAACCCAACCAGTACATTAACGTGCGATAAAATCAGGTGAGCCTGCCTGCAAGTTTAAGCACTGCTAGCAGAAGGCAAGCTAAAAGCTCATTATCCGTACATTCTTCTACCTATTGAAGAAGATCTTTTTGGTTGTAATTGCACCGTTTACCTGCATAGAAACCAAATAGATTCCGGTGGTCAGCTTATCAGTATTCACTATAATTTGTTTATAATAGCCTGCGTTTACATCGCCGGAGTAAATGCTTTTAACCAATTGACCTTGTAAATTATATAATCCAATGGCTGTTCTTCCTGGTTTTGCCAATGCAAAATTGATAATTATGTCAGGACGTGCCGGGCCTGATAAAACCTCTAAGCTATTTTCTTTAAGTTGGAATTCCTGTGGTGCACCAAGTGCCGGGTTAATATCTGAATCATCAGTTCTTGCTGTGATGCCGGCTGTTGTACTGATCGGCGTTCCCTGAAAAGCACCTATGTGGAATAAAGTCTTACTGGCAATACTGGTTCCCCAATAGTCTCTACTACCCACATTAATGCCAAATAAAGATTTCAGATTTAAACCTTTATTGATCAGACCTGATGTTGATTTTAATTTATATCTTTTTAGGGTAGTCAGTTTCGTTGCATCGTTGAAAGTAACACCTAAAGTTGTATCTGCAAACTGGGCATCCACTTGTAAACCTTTTGCCACTCCGTTAAGATATTCCTGCTTGTTGCCTGTTCCTGTTCTCCAGGCTGTCAGAGAAGAATAAGTAGTAGCACCCCAGATGATTTTGAATGTGCTGCCTGATGGCCAGTAACTGTTACCCTGAAACAGGCAGGAACCTGTATTATAAGGCACCTGCACAAGCGGAACACCACCGGTTGTTTGGAATATGTTGTTCCACAATTTTATATCTGACATCGGTCCGCTTCTAATATAAAACCCTTTAGGCGTGGCACCTGTAATAGGTTTTACAAATACCGTATTATTGTAAATCTTAACTGTCTGTATACCCCCGCTGGTACTGGAAGCCCAAAGGTGAATAGAACCCTGGTCTCCTTTACGACCATCATTTTCACTGATATTATACCTGATAGTTATGTTTTTCATTAAGGGAGCACCCGTATATTGGGCAAGTAAATATCCGGCTCCGTAATTGTCATGTGCATAATTGTATTGCATAATAGAGTTCGTACAACCTCCATCAAAATCAAATCCGCCACCATCTTTGTTGGAACCTGTTTTGTTATGATGAGATTCATTGAACTGAAAGGTCACGCTGTCCGACGCATGCGCCCATATACCGAACGGACCACCATCTGGCGTATTGTGCAGCCATCCGTTATTATAAGAAACGCAATATTCTACAAGTGCCACATCCACATTTGCCAGTAGAATTCCGCTTCCGCTATTGCCATAGGTTTGTGTTGCAATTCCTGAATTATTATACACTTTATTATACCGCAGTTTCACATTTCTATGAAAAGCGTTGTCCTTGGTATAAGTCTCAATACCCGACCTGCCGTTATCATGTACAAGACAATTGGTAATGGTTATATCGCTAAACCTGCTTGCCGTTGCCACTTGACTAACGGTACTTACTGTATCCCAACTGCCAATCATAATACCCGCATCGCGGTAACCATATACTTCTAAATTGGTTAGTTGTATAAAAGACAATTGTTTTTTCGGTATATCCAAATAAAATAGTAAACCGTTCCGCTTATTTGTAAGGCGCCCACTCCCTGCAAAAATGAGGTCCTTTACTACCAAGCCGGCAACATTGTAAATAAGCAATCCAGATAAAGTATCGCTACTTATTTTTGCTTTTCCTGTACCATAAGAACCAATTACAATGGGTTTAGAACTAGTGCCGATGTCTGTAGTGGTAAAATACAACTGTCCAAAAAATGTACTTCCTCCCAGGAACAGAATGGTATCACCATTAAAACTCCTGGAGTTTACTTTGTTAATAGTTTTCCATGGCTTACTGGTCGAAGTTCCGGTATACCCATCATTTCCGGAGGGACTTACGTAATATTTAATACCAAATGATGTAGATGACAACAAAGAGAAAGTTGCAAGCAATGCAATAGTGGTGTGTTTCATATAAAGGTTTAAGGTGGTTCTAATACAAAATTTATACAGTTGAGGCTGTATGGTGCTGCTTACGTATTATAGTCTTTGCAGGTAGGAGTGTAGTCTTTACAGGTAGGAATACTTGCTGTTCTTAATCAGAATTTTTCCTAATAAACATATATTAAATATACCAAACATTTCCGGAAGAAAATAATATATTTTTCATCCAAATTTTATTGGAAATACTAACTGTCAGTTCGATTTTAATCATATCTTTAAAGAACACTTTCCTCTACCCCCTGAAGTACGCTTTCCATTATCCCTGGAATGTACACTTTCCATTATCCCTTGCTTTAATCGTTAACACACCAATATATACAGTTGAAGTTGTTCATTCACCCATAAACGCTAAAACTATGAAAGTGGGTTTTACGCTTTTTTATGCATTTGTTTCATCTCAGTTAAAAGTGACCTGGTTCCTGATCGTGCTGCTCATTTTGAAAAGTTTCAGCAGCGCTTATGGACAAACAGGCTGTACTCCTATAAGCACATTAACCTGTGATCAAGTACAGGTAAGCCTGCCTGTGAACTTGACATTTGCCAGCAGTGTGGCCGGCAGCATCAATGATAAGAATGGGGCCGGCACCGGCTTTACCATGGTCGATGCTTATACCGGTACCCGCCTTTCGGCAGACGGTACTCCCTCCAACACCAGCGTACCCGGCTATGAAGCCTCCAAACTGACATTGAGCAGCGGACGCTTGCAGATCGTCACCAACAAAGGCATTGCTTACCTCACTAATAATAACCAGATCAATACGCTGGGCGTAAAAGTGGATAGCAGGAACCAGTTGCGGATTGAAACCACATTAATTAATCCCTACTATGGTACTGCAGGCCAGCAGGGTGGCCTCTGGTTTGGCCTGAGTGACAAAACCTTCCTGAAGCTGGTGGTAACAGCCAATAAGGTGGAGCTGCGCCGGGAAATCAATAATGTCTCCAGTACCGTCAGTGGTACCAGTAATCCGGACCAGCGAATCACGGCTGCTATTTCAGGGCTGAATCTCAAGACCGTGCACCTGCGGCTGGTGGTGGATCCTGCTTCCAATACGGCCGAAGGATTTTATTCCACTGATGGAACAACTTATCTGAATGCAGGAGCTGCCTACCCTACCAAGACTGTAAGTATTTCGGGTATGGGCCTGACTGCAAGTACAGCTTATGCCGGTATTTTTGCTACCCACCGAAATAGCACCACTCCGGTTACCTATACTTTCGAAAATTTTGAAGTTTATCAACCGAGTACAGGAGGTAATACAGCGCCGGCATTTTCACCTGCCAGCTATAATTATTCAATAGCAGATAATGTTGCACTTGGAACGGTAGTAGGAAAACCAAGTGCTACAGATGCAAATGGCGATGCCCTTACTTACTCCATTATTAATGGTAACACCAATGGCGCTTTTATAATAAATGCAACAACTGGTGAAATAAAAGTGGCAAAATATTTAAGCTATCATGCACAGGATCGCTATGCATTAACAGTACGTGTAAAGGATCCAGGCGGCCTTTCAGACGACGCCAGTGTTGTTATTAACGTCACTCCGGGAACCACCGTATCTACATTTACGACTATTGGCTGGAGTACTGTAGCTAGCCAACCTTTCCCCGTTTATGAGTCTCAGGGGGAAGTGGTAAATGGTAAGTTGTACACTTTTGGCGGATTTGACAATGATAAAATTTTCCAATTAGGGCAATATACACCAACAGATCGGGCATATGTTTACAACCCTGCAACAAATACATGGACAAGTATTGCCTCCATGCCGCCAATGAACGGCACTGGCAGAGGAGGTGTTACGCATGCCGGGTTTACTACAGATGGGAATGATATTTATTTTTCCGGAGGCTATACTTCCAACTCAACGGGAACAGGACAAATTTTTGGAACTAAAGAGGTCTGGAAATATATAGTTTCCGAAAACCGTTATGTACGCTTACCTGATTTGCCAAAAGCTTTAGCATCCGGAACTTTGGATTATATAGACGGTGATCTTCATCATGTTGGCGGCTTTCCGGGTCACCCAAATACAACTACCGCTGTTGGTGATCATTATGTACTTGATTTAGATAACCTGACAGCTGGCTGGAAGACATTGGCCCCGGTTCCTAACCCTCGTAACCATCCAGGTTCAACTGTTTACGAAGGCAAACTTTACTTTATAGGAGGTCAACATGGAAACGACCATACATCAGTACCGCAGAACGATGTACATGTTTACGATCCTGCTACTAACATTTGGACACAGTTGGCAGATTTGCCATCACCTAGCGGAACTACCGGCAGGGCTCATATTTCGTCTGCAGTATTCGTATTAGGAAACCGTATTTTCGTAATAGGAGGTGAGACTTCTCATACTGTTTTTACGAGTATGGTATCTGCATTTACACCTGCAACCAATACCTGGCAAAATCTCACAAACTTTCCAAAAGCCGTAGCAGGGGGTGTTGCCGGTAATTTAAGCGACAATATTTACTACACAGGCGGGTGGAACTCAAAAACAACCTATAAAGGAGTACCAGGGAGCACAACTACTCAACAGGTAGCCAGCTTTACACTTATTAATGCAGATACAGAACAACCGATTCAAACGCTTACCAATGGCAGTACGCTAAACCTGGCAACCTTACCAAGCCGTAACCTGAATATAAGGGCCAATACCAATCCATCTACAGTGGGCAGTGTAGTGTTTAATTTAAGCGGTGCTCAAAGTAAAACTGTAACGGAAAGCCTGGCACCTTATGCCTTGTTTGGTGATGATACCAGGGGAGATTATTTTGCCTGGACTCCATCCGTAGGTTCCTATACTTTAAAGGGTACACCTTATACAGCTTCTAAAGGAACCGGTACGGCAGGTACTTCCTTAACGGTAGGCTTTACCGTAGTAGATCAGGCAGCCACCACTTCTATTTCTTCACAAGACCAGACCATAAGCCAGGCAAAGGTGTATCCTAATCCTAATAATGGGAACGAAGTGTACATGGAAGTTCAGAACCTTAGACAACAGGAGCAAGTAACATTGTGGCTCATGGACATAAGCGGGCGTATACTAGAAGTTAAACGCTTAGTAACAGACGATAAAGGAAAGGCCAGCACCAAATTGTCAACAAGCAGGCAATTACCGACGGGTTTATATATAATACAGATCCAGTTGCCTTCCGGACAGATACAACGCAGATTAGTAGTGAATTAAAATCGTGAATAATGATTTAAAAACGTGCAATCCATGAATATTAAACATTACCCTTTATGGGCTCTTCAAAAAACTAAGTTGTTGAAATTTTTCAACATTCAGGTCAAGTCTGAATATGCAGATAGAAAATATATTATTCCAATCGTAAATAATGTTGGAATACGCAATCTGTATTTTAATACAGAATCATGGATGAAAGATCTGATCATTAAATTGCTTAAACTTAAAGAAGGAGTTTTCATAGATGTGGGTGCTAATATCGGTCAAACATTGATGAAGCTGAGAAGTTTCAGCTCTGTTCCATATGTTGGTATTGAACCTAACCCTGAATGTGTGGTTTATTTGGAGAAATTAATTAAAATAAATAAAATTAAAGATTGTACCATTTGCCCGGTTGGACTGAGCAACAAAAACGGGTTGGTTACACTATTCAGCAATTTCGTGGCTTCACCCTTTGCGAGTGTCATTGAAGGTTTCAGAGATCATGCTAAATGGAACTTAACGCAGACTCATGTTGTATCGGTAATGCGGGGCGATGATTTATTTTCCAGCCTTTCTTTACAAGAAGACATTGCTGTAATTAAAATAGATGTGGAAGGAGGAGAGCTGGAAGTAATTGAAGGTATAGAAAGAACTTTACAGGATTACAGACCTTTTATCATTTCTGAAATATTACCTGCTCATTCTTTAAATGAAGAAAACGGGATATTCAGGAAAGAAAGACAAGACCGTTTAATAGCAATATTAAATAAGAATAATTACACGGTTTTTAGTATACGGTATGGAAATAAATATGAACCAGTTTCTCAAATAGGCGTTCGTAATAGCGAAAGACTTAATAACTATGTGTTGATACCAAACGAATTAAAAAAGGATTTTTTGGGTGATCTGTAAAGGGCCTGATCATACTTTCGGGACAGCAATTTTTCAAATCTTTGATTTACCATTTGGAAGTACCTGTTTTTTGAAATATAAACCCAAAAACCGCCCGATCCAATAAAGGCTCCTGATGTTCTTATGCATCTTGAATGCCTGTTTTGCCAATGTAAATGCAATTGCGGTCTTGCTATCTTCTTTATATATTCGGTAGGAGGCACGCGCATAACTGATGGAAAAGTTCTGTAGTGCCTTTCTTTTTAATTCTTTTCTTTTTTCTTCCGGTAAATACTTTTGAGCTATATCCATTACTTTAAGAAGATCTTTATAATTCTGGCCGGAAATAATGCTTTTGCTGCTGATATTTGTTGTACGTGTTCTGTACATAGCAAGGCAGGATGGTGTAAATGCTACAGGATAATGTGCAGCAATTCTAATCCACATTTCCCAGTCTTCGCCATATTCAACTCCATAAAAACCTCCTAACTTTTCGTAAACATCGCGTTTTACAACTACGCATGGCGGTTGCACGCGTTGTGCTGATGCAATCTTAAACAGCCAGTTGTCAATGATACCAGGTTTTTCCAGGATATAATCGTTCAAAGGTTTTGACTCATGATCATATTCATCGATTGAACAGAAGCTTGTTATTGCCGATCCAATATTTGAGTGCTTATCGATAAGTGATTCCATTTCAGCATAAAAACCAGTTTTTATCATATCATCGCCATGTAATAGGTGTACCCAATGACCTTTTGATCTATTGAGGCATGTTTCAAAGTTTCTCAGGCTACCGACATTTTCCTTCTGCCTGTAATATAATATCCTTCCTTTGCCTATTTGCTGCACTAAGTCTTCCACGTTTCCGTCAGTACTGCAATCATCCACAACTTCAATTTGCATATTCTTTACACCTGGATCCTGAGCAAGTACGCTGCGTATAGTTCTTTCTAAAAAATTTGTGCAATTATAAGCTGGTATCATTACTGACCAGAAGGGGCGTTCATCCCGGGATGAAACAGGATGAATAAAAGGAGGGGTTTGTGGAATACGCTCACTCATATATAATAACTACAAGTCATTAATCAGTTTATAGATCTTTTTACCTGTGGTATTCCAGTTCAAGTCAGAGCAATAGCGGTCATACGAGGAGAGGCAAAGTTGTTCATATTCTTGTATGGACCCAATCATCTTCAGAATATAATGAACAGCGTCTTCTGTAAAGTTCAAAGAATTAAAAACTTTTCCATTGATATCATCCAGAACGATACAACTATTCCCCCCCACATCGGTAGTAATACAGGGCAAACCATAAGCACTGGCTTCCGAAAAAACAACGGGTGTGCAATCAGCTATTGTTGGATGTAATAAAAAATGACACATAGAAAACAATCGGGCTAGTTTTTCTTCGCCGCCAATGGTTTCTTTTCCTATAAAACCATGGTTAATAATATTATGTTGATCATTGATCGGCAGCTTTCCTTTAATACCGGCAATATGTAATATGGCTTTTAATCCGTTTTGATTTAGCTTATTTATTACCTCTATCGCCTTGTCGCCACCTTTCCTTATCCAGTCAACTCCTAAGAAAAGAATATGTATTTCATTATTGGAACACCTTTTCCTGATCATACTCTTAATATCGCAATATGCCGGGGTACTTTTTAGATTTGCCCCAAATGGAATAACAGAAATTTTACCTGGATCAGCATTGTAATAATTGATTGCAGAATCCGCTGCCCATTGAGAGGAGTAAATCAAAAGGTCACAATTATGAATGGCTTGCCTGTCAATTTCATGGCCCTCTATGATGCACTGTTTCGTCAGGCTTAAATAGTTTGGATAAAGACTCAGGAGGCGCTCTAGAGTAGCGTCGGCATAAAGTATGCGCTTATTTCCATTGTGCAAATGTGCAAGTACAATAGTATTGGGAGAGAAAACAGCAGAACCTTTGCCTATTTTTTTCTCAATAATTTGAGCATATGTTTTTGAGACATTGATATTAAAGTGGCGTGAATAAAATTTACCTGCGATCCTTTTGATCAAATGTTGCTTCATCAAATGAAGTGTATGGAAAGGTGTATTGAGGTTATTGAGGTAATTTAAATCGAAGCCAGCATTCTCCAACATGACACCATAATAATACCCTAACCCTGACCAGTTATTTAAATTGGTAGTGTCGAAGACAGAGGCGTAAGTTAATTTCATTAAGCTTGTTGTAAACTGTTAATAAAGCATTAGCATTTCTTCAAAATCAAATTCCACAGGTTTGCACGAGCCAATATAGTATTACTATGGGTTGCGGATTTGGAGTAATCAGTTGAACAATGTGTCATTGCTTTTCATGGCCCTGTTTCGCGGTGTTCTATGCTAATAGCCCACTGCAACTATTAAATGTTTGGTCGGTTTTTTGCTTTTCTTAGAGGTTATTGAATTGCAGCGTTTGGTCATTTTCATTTCATTTTGGGAATATGTACTTTAAAAAGATTTTAAAGCTCAAAAATCCCAATTGAGGGAGACTCAATATTACTCAAATTAAATTAAATTCTATTAATTTCAAAATAGTTCAAAAACAGTTTTGCTCTGGATCTGTTTTCAAAAAATGAAGGATTAAAAGAGAGTGCCCCGGGAGCAAATAAACATTGAAACAGCCAAAAATAGAAAAGGACCGGCGTTTTTACGCCGGTCCTTTGATGTGATTTTATATTCTATGTTATTTATTGAGGCTCAACTTTTTAATTCACCTTCAGGAATTTCTGGGTGCTGTTGAGGCCTTCTCCTGTTACA
>CBKWHA010000136.1:0-14555 GCA_966674115.1 uncultured Chitinophagaceae bacterium | reverse complement strand
GAGCAATTTAAAATCCTGGCCTCGACCCGGATCGCGACTCCGGACGAGGCTTTTTTATTTGTAAGTCTTAACCTCAAACTCCCATCACATACATTTATTAAATAACATATATAAGATGTATTATAAAAAATGCCTCAAAAATTTTTCTGTTTTTATGATTTACATCACAAATATAGAATTAAATAAGTGATATTTACAACTACAAACCTGATTTAAATCAAATAATTTTTTTAATAATGCTTGAATTACCCCATTTTTATATGATTTAAAACAAAAAACAACTCTAAAAACAAACACATAGTATAATTTAAAATTCCATATAGGATATGTTCTTTTACGCTACTTCATTAAAAAGAAGATTTCCGGCACTTTCTTATGAAAAATCAAAAAAATGAATGCGATCTAAAAACCTGCTTTATGTGCAGGAACAGTTTAAATGAATGGGCTCAGGCTATTGATGCCCATAGAAAGATGTTTTATTTTAAAAAAGGGGAAATGTTGTGCCAGGAAGAGGATGAAGTTGGTGGAATATTTTTCGTTTACTCCGGCACAGTAAAAGTCCATAAAAAGTGGGGCGATGATAAAGAACTGATCGTCCGTTTTGCCAGGAAAGGTGATATCGTTGGACATCGGGGACTAGGATCAGCTACAACTTTTTCAATTTCTGCAACAGCCTTGGGGCCGGTTAGCGCCTGTTATATAGATCTCCAATTTTTTTTGACAACATTGAAAGTAAATCAGGAATTTCTATTTCAGTTAATGTTGTTTTTTGCCGACGAACTTAAGGAATCGGAAAGAAGAATGCGCAACCTGGCTCATATGCCGGTAAAAGGACGCATAGCACAGGCATTAATGAACTTAAAAGAAAAATTTGGCTGTGATAAATATGGATTTATTGACATCATTCTTAGCCGGCAGGATATTGCATCGTATACCGGCACAACATATGAAACAGTTTTCCGTATTTTGAGCGAACTTATGGAGGATAATGTAATTGAGTTATCAGGAAAAAGAATCAGGATTAAAGATACCAGAAAATTAATGAGCTTTGTATAGAAACGGATCAAAGCAGTATTAACCCATTGAATAAAACCTATACCTACTAAACATTATGAAAAAATGCAAAAGCAGTTGTGATTTGAAAAGCTGCTTTCTCTGTACCACATGTATTCCTGACTGGCTCCCCGCAATAGATGCCAACAGGCAAAACTTTCAATACAACAAAGGCGAGATCATATTCAAAGAAGGCGACCCTGTAGAAGGAATATTCTTTTTGTATTCCGGTCTGGTAAAAGTTCATAAACAGTGGGGAAGCGACAGAGAATTAATAGTTCATTTTGTCAGAAAAGGTGAAATTCTTGGTCACCGGGGATTAGGAAAGAACCTGGTATACCCTGTATCAGGTACTGCACTGGAACCCATTACTGTCTGTTTTTTAAAGATGGATTTCTTCCGGAATACCCTCAAGGTCAACAACGATCTTCTTTTTCAGTTAATGGTTAATAGTTTTGATGAATTGGAAGGATCTGAAAAGAGAATGCGCGATCTCATTCATTTACCGGTAAAAAGCAGGGTGGCCCAGGCTATATTTAAATTAAAAGAAATGTTTGGCTGTGATGATGAAGGCTTCATCACAATATCACTAAGCCGCCATGATCTCGCATCATTTGCAGGAACTACATACGAAACCGCATTCCGCACATTAAACGAATTCATAAATGATGATCTTATTGAAGTTTCAAACAAAAAGATCAGGATCATAAATGAAGCTGAATTATTGAACTCCACAATGCATACGCCATAACTCGTCACCACTTTCAAATGCTGAAAGATAGGCCCTGCACACATAATAAGTAAATACACCTAAATAACCCTAAGTGTATTAAGCACTTAAACAGAAATTAAAATGTTAAGTAATCTGTAGACAAACCTCACAGCAAAGAATAGTTGTATTTTGCTGTCTAATTGATCTTATATCCAATGTCCAAATTCTTTTTCACATTTATCCTTACCCTCGTCATCTCTTTGTCTTGGGCTCAAAACGCGCCTGAACTGGATAAACCTCTTTATGAGTTCCGTGGAGTGTGGATCGCCACTGTTGCCAACATCGACTGGCCCCTTCCCAAACAGTACAATGCCGAAGAACAGAAGCGGGAGTTCATCCGCCAGTTAGATATGCACCAGCGCAACGGCATGAATGCCGTGATCGTGCAAGTGCGTCCGGCCTCTGATGCTTTTTATCCTTCAAAGTACGAGCCTTGGAGTCAGTGGCTTACCGGTAAACAGGGAAAACAACCATTTCCTTATTACGATCCGTTGCAGTTCATGATCGATGAAGCGCATAAACGTGGCTTTGAATTCCACGCCTGGCTAAACCCCTACCGCGCCAACATCAATATCGGCAAGACCTCTATTGCCCCCAATCACATCACAAAGCAGCACCCCGAGTGGTTCCTGGCATATGGTGGCAAACTTTACTTCGATCCTGGCAATAAGCAGGGACAGAAATGGGTAGCTGATGTCGTACGCGATATTGTAAAGCGTTACGATGTAGATGCCATCCATATGGATGATTACTTCTATCCTTACCGCATACCAGGAAAAGAATTTCCTGATGCAAAGAGTTATGCCTGGCATGGCAACGGCCTAAGCAAGGCGGACTGGCGCAGAAGCAATACCGATTCTATTATAGTAGCCCTAAGCAGGGTGATCAAGGAAGAGAAACCATGGGTAAAGTTTGGCATTTCTCCTTTTGGTGTATGGCGCAATCAGGACCAGGATCCTGAAGGCAGCCCTACACGTGCCGGCGTAACCAACTACGATGATCTGTACGCCGATATTTTATTATGGACCAAAAATGGCTGGATCGACTACGTAGCGCCCCAGTTGTATTGGGAACTGGGTCATCCTAAAGTAGCTTACGAAACTTTAATTGACTGGTGGAGCAAGCATGCTTATGGTCGTCACATGTATATAGGCCATGGCGTATATCGTGCAAATGAAAAAAACAGCAAAGCCTGGCACAATACCACCCAACTTCCCCGTCAATTGCAACTTCTGAGAAGTTATTCTTCTATACAGGGTAGCGTTTACTACAGCTCCAATTCGTTTAAAAATAACCCTAACGGCTGGAACGACTCGTTGCAGAACAATTATTACAGAGAGCGTGTACTAGTTCCGCCGATGGACTGGCTGCCCGCGAAGCCTTCCAACTACTCCTCCAGCGAAGTGGCCGCACAGCCTACCAATACTGAAGGGAAGTTGAATTAATGACCATTCACCATTCACGACCTACATCCATACTCCTCAACTTAAAACAGTATAAATCATTCAAAAAAGTAGCTATCACTAAAACATGTAATAATATCCCCCTCGCCCAGTTCCATTTGCTCCGCCGGTTGCAAAGCAAAGGCATCAGCATGCAAGGCAGCAAGGATATCCCCTGAGCCATTAAAGGACAATGGAACGGCAGTAAAGGGTGCTGCTTGAAATTGCACAGGAAAGAATTCATCCAAGGGAGTTTTCTTTCTTCTTTGTCCCGAAAATGGAAGCCGAAGTTCCCTGGCATCCTTTAGTCCAAATGAGCGGATAAGGTAAGTTTCAATAAAAAGTTTAAATGTTACGTGACAGGAAAGCGGGTTACCTGGCAAAGCAAAGACAATACCTCCGTTGGGCATGATACCACACCAGATGGGTTTACCTGGCTTAATGGCAACTTTATGGAACAACTTTTTAATACCAACTGTCTCTAAAACTTTGGGTACATAATCAGCATCTCCGGCCGATACACCTCCACTCATAATAACAATATCACAAGACAATGATCTTGTAAGCGCTTGCAACAATTCCTCCTCTTGATCTGGAATATGTGCAGTTTGAACCGGAGTAATACCCCACTGCCGTAACAGGGATTTCAAAAGATGCGCATTGCTATTTCTGATTTGATAGGGTAATACAGTTTGATGTACTGGCACCACCTCATCTCCCGTTGTAAACAGTGCTACATTTGGCAGCTTTTCTACCGCCACTTCTGATATTCCCAGTGAAGCCAATGCTGTAATAACAGCAGGTTTGATCCGGACAGAAAGATCAATTACCTGCTCCCCCGCTCTCACATCTTCTCCCTGGCACGCTATGTTTTGAAATGGCCTGAGCGTTGAAGAATGAATGATTACACTTTCGCCTTTTTCTTCCGTATCTTCTCTCCTGATCACAACATCCGCAGAAGCAGGCAATGGCGCACCTGTCATGATTTTATAACACTGGCCAGAAGAAATGTTATTACTAGCAACCTGACCAGCATAGACAGTTTCAACGATCTGGAATTCACGAATACCTTTTTCAAAATCCCCAAGCCTGATTGCAAATCCATCCATTGCTACCCGGTTAAATGGAGGGTAATCCCTGTCCGCAGAAATAGGTTCTGCCAAAACTCGTCCAAGTGCATGCTCAATAGATACTTTTTCTTTGCCAAAGGAACGAGCATGTGCAATGATTATTTTTTGTGCTTCTCGAAAATTAAGCATGATCAATGCCCTCCACCTTTCATCATTTTACGGGCATGAAAAACAGCAGGCAATATAGCTTCCAGCGACTCCCTTGCACCATCTGAACTTCCTGGCAAGGTAACAATAAGTGTTTGCGCTATAGAACCAGCAATGCCGCGGCTCATCATAGCCAATGGCGTACGCATTTGCCCAAAAGAACGCATAGCCTCTGTAATGCCATCCGCATCTCTTTCAATAATTTCTTTTACTGCCGAAACAGTATTGTCTCTTGGTCCAAGACCAGTACCACCGGTTGTAAAAATGAAATGAATATCTTCGGCTACCCATTCCCGTACCTGCTTTTGGATCGCTTCTTTATCATCAGGAACCACTTTAAAGTGAACAACATTGGCATTGACTTCAGCCAGCATTTGCTGGATCAGCTTGCCGCTTTTATCATCTCTCTTTCCCGCTGCCGTTGAATCAGAGCATACCAATACAGCGCAGGTTGGCGGTGTCGCAAAATATTTTTTCCGGTCACTCTTACCCCCTTTCTTTTCCAGCAGTTTTATAGAACCGATTTCTAACTGTGTATCCACCGGCTTCAGCATATCATAGATCTCCAATGCGGCTACAGATACGCCTGTCAGAATTTCCATTTCTATTCCGGTTCGGCCAATCGATCGGGCTTCACCTTTAATGACAATACCGCTACGCTGAAACACTTCAGAATTAAAAAACTCTTTATGATCACCTTCACTCAAATACTCAAAAGCCACGTCCATACCATCAATAGTTACAGGATGACAATGCGGCAATAGTTGTGGGGTGGCTTTAGCGCCCAGGAAAGCTGCCGCACGGGCAACATCAAATAAATTTCCTTTGGGAAGCTGGTTGCTCTCGATCAATTGGATCGTTTCCCGAGAACAAAAAATGATGCCTATGGCACGTGCAGTACGGAGCGTGATTTGTTTGTGCGTGATATTGCGCATGAAAAATATCGATGATTAATAAATTGTTTTGAATGGCTTTGCAGGCTTCTGTTCCAACACCTGAATACTATCTCCGATCCGTATGACCCCTTCGCCCTGGTGCAACAGATTCTGGCCAAAATAGATCTTGTTATTGTTCATCCGGTATGTAGCAAGGGTCTTCAGGGGTTCTTTTCCTGCTATGGCTTCGTCCTGGTTGATAGTAGTGACCACGCACCGCGCACACAGCTTTACACCATAAAATTGAATACCCCTTACAGCAAAATGCATCCAGTTATCCTCTTCAAAGGGCAGTCCGCCGGTAAATACAATATTGGGACGAAAACGATTGATAGGAAGCTTTTCCGTCAGGCGATTATTCAGATCGTCTAATGAAGATTGTCCGATGAGCAAGAAAGGATACCCATCCGAAAACGAAGTAATTTCTTTATTCTTGGCATAACGCCCGTCAACCCGGCGATGTGTGCCTTCAGGCATATACACCAAGCGGCAATGGGCAGACAACATTTCAGAGAACCATTCATCCGCCTCTTTGCTCACAACTTGTGCCCTGCACCGGTCACTCCAAACCTGCACCATAACACCCTCATTCATTTGTGACTCAAAGGGAATCACAATAGATGAATGATTCTTTTTATGAAATACCTTCAATCCCTCCTCAACAATGTCAACCTGTAGCAATGCCATCTTCGAATTCGACCGCTGTGTCATGAATTCATTTTGCGCATCCACAAGCATCCACCTCCGGTCATACCGCAAGCCCCGGTCTGTCACCACAGCCGATGAAAGTGAAGTCCCACCAAGC
Source organism: uncultured Chitinophagaceae bacterium (assembly GCA_966674115.1). Classification (GTDB taxonomy): domain Bacteria; phylum Bacteroidota; class Bacteroidia; order Chitinophagales; family Chitinophagaceae; genus Flavisolibacter. The sequence continues at coordinate 8,271 of CBKWHA010000136.1, read as the reverse complement.
GATTTGATGGGATAAATAAACAATTCACTGATCTGAAGCATGTCCCCAAATTATAATTGAATAATTTATTAACCCACAATCCGTATCCCTCAATTCAAAATTCTTATAACCCATTACTCTTTACCGACCACTCATTTACACATAACTTATTGCCCATTTCATATTGCTTATTGCCTATAACTCATTGCCTATTGCCAATTCCTCATACTTCCTCCCAAACACGCTCCGCAAACACCTCCAACGATGGATCCCTCGCCCCCATCAGCAACAATACACAATCCTGTGTAAGATGAGGACGCACCACTTCCAGCAGATCCTCCCTGTTGGCTACAAAATAAGCCGGCTTGCCAAGAGCTTTTAAATCATTGATCAGATCACTGGCCGAAATCGTCTTCTCCGCTGTACCGCCTGCATAAAATATTTCACTCATCCATATTTCATCCTGCGGACGCAATACGCCGGCAATTTCCTGCACAAAATCGTGGCGCAAAAAATTCGTTGGTCCATAACCGTGCGGCTGAAACCAGGCAATCACCTTTGAGGCTACAGGCTGACAGGCCCGGATACTGGCCGCACACTTGGCCGGATTATGGGCATAATCATCTATCACCCAAACACCTCGCTTGCTGCCCAATACCTGGTGACGCCGGTAAATGCCTTGGTAATTTTTTAATGCTGCGGCACTTGTTGTCAACGCCACACCTATTTCACTGGCAACCGCCACCGCAGCCAATGCATTTTCCATATTATGCTGTCCTACCGTATTGAGCTGAAAAGGAACACCATTGATGGTAAAATGGATGGCAAAACCTTTCTGTTCAAAATCTTTGGCTACATGACCAGCCCCGGAATGAGCATCCAGTGAAAAATCATAAGTTTTATTCTGCGACAACTGTTTTGCCAACGGATGCGACTGGTTAACGATGAACTTTTTACTATTAGCTTTAAAAGTGGCAAATATCTCCATCAAAGTATCCAACTCTTTATGGTCTTTGTCCACATTCAATAACAATCCGATTTCAGGCTTGTATTGCACAATGGAACCATCACTTTCATCAGCTTCAATCACCAACCACTCCCCTTTGCCCATTTTTGCATTGCCTATTTTACCTTCTTTAATGAGCCGTGTAAGTCCAGCGCCACTAATAATACCCGGTTGCAAACCTGCATGTTCTAATATCTCGTACAGCATGGCTACTGTTGTACTTTTACCCGACGTCCCACCCACAGCAATGGTCTTTTTGCTTTGCGCAATCAAAGCCAGCAGCTCACTTCTTTTTATGATAGGTATACCCAGTTGCTTGGTCTTTTGCACTTCCGGAACAGTGTCTTCTATCGCTGTGGAAACCACCACCAGATCAGTTTCATTGGTGATCCCTTCTCCATTCTGTAAATAGCAGCGTATGCCCTCTGCTTCCAGTTTTTCTTTGGTCTCATTGGATACATTGGGCAGAAAATAACGGTCTGAACCAGCCACTTCTTTACCGGCCCCTTTTAGATACTGAGCCAAAGCACTCATGCCACTGCCTGCAACACCTATGAAGAATATATTTTGGATTTCGTTCAGGTTAGATATCATGTAATCTTCATTGAGCAACAAATATAATGTTATGGCCCACAAAAAGACCGGCCTAAGCCGGTCAAAAAATTTATGGAAACTTATTTATAGATGCGATCAGATACTCTCAATGCCTACGCCAATATACACCTTTCCTTCTTTCACTTTTACAGGATATGTTTTGATGCTCTCACAATCATCACTATTCAAACAATCTCCTGTAAGCAGCGAAAAGGTTTTTTTATGGAAAGGACAGGCTACTTTTGGCTCGCAATGCTCGCCATGGCTCCCGATCATACCTCTCGACAATACCATTTGTTGTTTATGTGGACACAGATTCTGGGTAGCAAACCACTCACCACGTCGGGTGAAATTATAAACGGCAATTTGCTCCTCCTCATATTTTACACAGGCACCGCCATTTTCCGGCACATCCTCAACTGAACAAGCCAAAAACCATTTAATCTTCGCCCCCGCATGGGTACTTTGAACATTCTTCAATTCTAAAGATTCGCTAAGGCTCATAAGTATTATTTTTAAGCTCTGCCCTCCCCGCCCATTATTAAAGCTTTCAGAGGGACAACAATGTTTGATAGGTTTTGAAAAAGAATAATTGTTTTCCTAATGCCTGACCGACCTAAGCCTCCCCTTTAGGGGACGGGGGTGAAGCGCGGTTTACCACTCCACAGCCTTGATCTGCTCCCTCATACCTGCAAACTGCACAGTAGGATCTTTTTCTTCCGGTGCATTCACAAAGTGAGCAAAGCGTTTACGGAGTTCTGGTGTTTCAACCACCTCTTTCCATTCGCATTTATAGGTTTCAACCAGGTACTGCATCTCAGCTTCTAATTGCTCCCCTATTCCCAGGCTGTCATTAACGATTACATTTTTCAGGTAACTCATGCCACCTTCCATTTTATTCAGCCAGGTTGCAGTACGCGTCAACGGATCTGCTGTCTTGATGTAGAATATGAGGAATCGGTCGAGATATTTGATACAGGTTTCTTTATCAACATCTGCAGCCAGCAATTGCGCATGTTGTGGTTTGGAACCACCATTGCCACACACATATAAGTTCCAGCCTTTTTCTGTTGCGATGATACCAAAGTCTTTACCCTGCGCTTCAGCACACTCACGGATACAGCCGCTCACACCACCTTTTAACTTGTGCGGCGCACGGATACCACGGTATCTTTCTTCTATTTCAATAGCAAAGGAAACACTGTCATGCAAACCAAAACGGCACCAGGTGCTGCCCACACAGCTTTTAACGGTACGCAGCGCTTTACCATAAGCATGGCCGCTTTCAAAGCCTGCAGCCACCAGTTCTTCCCATATTTTTGGTAGGTCACTTACATGAGCGCCAAACAGATCGATCCGCTGGCCACCGGTGATCTTGGTGTATAAACCATATTTCTTGGCAACCTCACCCAATACGATCAGTTTGTCCGGGGTGATCTCACCACCAGGAATACGTGGTACTACTGAATAAGTTCCACCCTTTTGAATATTCGCCAGGTAACGGTCATTACTATCCTGGATGGTATCCTGCCTCAGGATCATGTCATTCCACAGACTAGCCATGATGCTGGCAACTGCAGGCTTGCACACTTCACAACCATCTCCTTTTCCATAAAGGTTCAAGGCTTCATCGTAGGTTTTCGTTCCATTGACTTTAATAAGGTCAAATAGCTCCTGACGTGAATAATCGAAGTGCTCACAAACCACGTTCTTTACATACAGACCCTGAGCTTTCATGGCGCCTGCAATCAGGTCTTTCACCATAGGCACACAACCACCACAACCGGTCCCTGCCTTGGTACACTTTTTCATGGCATCTATAGTGGTTGCATTTTGTTCCGTTACAGCCGAACAAATGGCACCTTTAGAAACCGCTTCACACGAACAGATCAGCGCATCGTCAGGCAGGTTCATTACACCAGCTCCTTCATTGGCCGCACCACCACGGGCACCCAGGATCAGATCCTCCGGATCAGGGGGTAGAACAATCTTGTTGTTCACCGTCTGTAATAATATATTATAAGCGCTGGCGTCTCCTATCAGGATACCGCCAAGCAAATACTTCCCATCTTGAGTAACATTGATTCTTTTGTAGGTACCCTTGTGCGTATCTTCAAAGATCACAGTACGGCAATCAGGCTCCGATATGAATGGATCACCAAAGGAGGCAACATCTACACCGATCAGTTTCAGCTTTGTACTCATATCGAAGCTAGTAAATGTTTTGGCGCCACCGCAAAGATTGGCGGCAACCACCTCGGCCATTTCATAACCTGGGGCAACCAAACCATAGATCATATTATGATGCAAAGCACACTCACCGATAGCGAAAATAGACGCATCGCTGGTTTCCAATTTGTCATTCACCAAGATACCACCGCGGGTGCCAACTTCGAGTCCGGATAAACGGGCCAGCTCATCTCTTGGACGGATGCCAGCAGAGATCACCAGCATATCCACGTGAAGTTTAGAATCATCAGCAAACTGAAGAGCTTCTATCTTACCATTCCCTTCAATTGAACTTGTATTTTTATTTAAATGGATCTGCAGTCCAAGTTGACTCAATTTGGATTGCAACATCTTACTTCCTATATCATCTATCTGGCGCGGCATCAGGCGCGGAGCAAACTCAACCACATGAGTCTCAGGAACACCCAGGTCCAACAAGGCCTTGGCAGCTTCCAAACCCAACAGGCCACCACCTATAACAGCCCCACTTTTAGCTTTACCGGCATAGGCTTGGATCAATTCAAGATCTTCAATGGTCCGGTAAACAAAAACACCGTCCTTCTCTACACCGGGAATATTAGGAACAAAAGCCGAGGAACCGGTAGCCAATACCACGTAATCGTATTGAAGTGTAATACCATGCAAGGAGTGAACGGTTTTGGCAGTACGGTTGATTTCTTGTACCGGATCTCCTAAATAAAGCGTGATGCCATTTTCCTCATACCAGGTAGAAGTTGAAAGACTAAGATCATCTGCTGTTTTACCACTAAAATATTCACTCAAATGAACACGGTCATAAGCGATACGGGATTCCTCTCCAAATACAATAATGTTGAAATCTTTAGATTTTGCTATAAGCTTCTCACAAAACTTATAACCCACCATTCCATTTCCGATTACAACAACTGTTGGTTTGGTTGTAGCCATGTAGAAAATTTTAAATATTACACCATTTTGAAGCTATGCTACTCCGGTTTCACATAACAATTTTATATAATTAATACATTTCCACTGCAATACTACAAAATTTTGCGGTAATAAAGACAATTTTATCTTATTAAACTTTATTTTTGTGTATAAATAGTGCCGAAGGCCTCCAGCCAAGATAATATACATAATTATTTAATATGAATAACTCATCAATAAAGAAAGCACCTGAGCTCATTGTGGTTGGCGCTGGACCTGGCGACCCGGATTTAATAACCTTGAAGGCAGTAAAAGCGCTGCAGCGGGCAGATGTTGTTCTTTATGATAACTTGGCCAATAAGGAGATCATGGAACACTGCGCTCCTGGTTGTGAGAAAATATATGTGGGCAAGCTGCCTTATGGCGACTATACCCCCCAGGAGGTAATTCATGAGATGATCAAAGAGAAAGCCTTAGCTAAAGGAACCGTGGTACGCCTGAAGGGTGGCGACCCTTTTGTTTTTGGAAGAGGCATGGAGGAGATCCTTTTTGCTCGCGCCGAAGGAATTACCGCTTCTTACATTCCGGGTATTTCCAGCATGCAAGCCGTGGGTTTTGAAGACATCCCCCTTACCCATCGTGGTATTAGCGAAAGCTTTTGGGTCATTACTGGCACAAAAAAAGATGGTACCCTGTCAGAAGACTTGAAAACCGCCATAAATACCAAGGCTACCGTAATAATATATATGGGCATGAAAAAGTTGGAAGAGATCTCAAAGGCCTATACCGAAAAAGGTGCCGGAGATATGCCCGCCGCCATCATTCAACATGCCTCACTCCCACACAAAAAGATGGCCATAGGTACCGCTAAAGATTTGGTGCAAATGGCTAAAAATAAACAACTGAAACACCCCGCACTTATTATTATTGGCGAAGTAGTTAAGCTGGCTTCAGAAAACTTCTACGAACAGGTGGAAAAGTTTGCCATAAGAAGAATAGCCTAAGGACGTAATCGATCCTTATTTTCGCACTTCTATGGAATTGAATTTGAAAGCCGCCTTTTTAAAGAAGTTAATGGTTCATTATGTTGGGAGTAAAAACAATCTGGATCCCCTGCTCCTGGCCGAAGAAGTGCTCACATTAGACGAAGAAACTTTACAGATCGTAGGAGAAAGCTTTCTGAACAAGTTCAAGGATGCGGTAGAATATTTCAGCTTCCACCACCCCTCCTCCCTGGAGTTCAACGAGGTGTATAGCTTCGCCTCAGCACTTTTTATGGATAAAGAAAGGTTCGAGGAACTTTCCATAAAAATTGCACGCCACCTGTATGAAAGTTCCACCCACCCAAAAGTAAAGGGCGGAGAATTATATGTTGCTCTTTTTGAAGACCTACCGGTTGAAGGCAGATTTTATAAAGCCTTAGGCTTATTCAAAACCGAAAACAAATCTCTTTTTCTGGATGCCCGCCACGCTAACAGCGAATTCAACCTGGAGATAAAGGAAGGTGTTGAACTCACCAAAATTGACAAAGGCTGCTTGATCATTTTCACAAAAATGGACGAAGGTTTTGATGTGCTCATTTTCGACAACCAAAACCGTGGAGAAGAAGCCCAGTATTGGAAAGAAAAATTCCTGGGACTAACTCCTCAAAAAAATGAGTTTCACCATACCAACCAGTTACTCACACTAACCAAACAGTACATAACTGGACAAATGGAGGAGGAATTCAATTTGGAAAAGAAAGATCAAATTGACCTCCTGAATAGATCTATTGATTACTTCAAAAGCAAAGATTCTTTTGACATCAATGAGTTCCAAACCGAAGTATTTCAAAAAGATGAAATGATCGAATCATTCCGCAACTTCGGCTCCCGCTTCGTAGAGCAGAACGATTACGACATTGCCGCCAATTTCGACATTGATGCCCAGGCCGTAAAAAAGCAAACCAGGATATACAAAAGCGTTCTAAAACTCGACAAGAACTTTCACATCTACATCCATGGTAATACCGACCTTATCGAAAAAGGTATCGACCTCGACGGTAGAAAATACTATAAAATATTCTACCAGGAAGAGTCCTGATGTTGCCGCACTTCTGGTTTTACTTAAAAAATTGTACCTTTTAGGAACATTATCAATACCCCTCGATAGACTTTTCCTTTTTTGATCTCTATCCCTGGAATTAATTACTCACTAAAAATTTCAGGTCATGAAAAAGATCATTTTACTCGTCGGCCTGCTCGGGTTTTCCTGTTTTGTTCAAGGGCAAATACTAAAAAAAGTTTCCGATCGCGTAAAACAAAAGACTGAGAATAAAGTCGATGAAAAAATAGATGAGGGAATCAATAAAAAGGGGGATAAACCAGCAGACAAAAAAGCAGAGGACGTAACAGGTGATAAAGACAATAATAAGGTCACAACACAGAATACAGGCGGAAATGATGCGGACAACACGGTTGCACCTGCTTCAATCAAAGCATACAGCAAATATGATTTTGTGCCTGGCGAGAAGGTGATAGGTTTTGAAGACTTTTCAACCGGTAATATTGGCGACTTTCCTTCGGGCTGGAATACCTCAGGTTCTGGAGAAATCGTAACCATTGAAGGAAAACCCGGACGCTGGTTGTGGATCACCAAACCAGGCGTATTTGTTCCTGAATTTACGAACAAGTATCCCGAAGATTTTACATTTGAATTTGACCTGTTGCATGGTGTGCCCATCAGGGGTGCTTATTTTAATTTTGTGATGGCCGAGCTGGATAATATAGAACAGCCTCAAAATTGGACGCTTGCACCCAACCGGCTCAATCTCAGTTTATACATTTCCAATTCCGACCAAGAGAAAGGGACCTCCTCTACAGAAATAAGGAAGAACTCGGAAAGTCAGCCGGGTAACCAGTTATATACAGACCTCCTGAGTGATAAATACAATCCCGTTCATATTGCCATTTGGCGACAGAAAGAAAGAGTAAGGGTTTATTGTAACCAGGAAAAAATATGGGATCTTCCAAAAGCAATTGCACAGGGCGCCAAATTAAATGCCCTCGTCTTTTCGGCGCAATATGCAGAAGAAGACATACAACATTATATAAGCAACCTGAGGCTGGCCATTGGAGCTCCGGATACCAGGAACAAAATGTTGACACAAAACAAGTGGGTGACGCATGGAATTCTGTTTGATGTGAACAGCGATAAGATCAAACCCGAATCTTATGGCACATTGAAGGAGATGGCCAATGTGTTGAAAGAATATCAAGACTTAAAAGTAAAAATAGTGGGACATACAGATGCTGATGGCAAGGATGCCGATAACCTTGATCTCTCCAAGCGCAGGGCTGCTTCAGTAAAAACCGCGCTTGCCAACGAATTTGGTATCAATGAAAGCCGGATGGAAACTGATGGAAAAGGAGAGAGCGAACCCCTTGATAAAAATGATACTCCTGCAGGCAAAGCCAACAACCGGAGAGTTGAGTTTATCAAATTGTAACACATAGCCAGAATTGAGACCCTAAAATATTTTGTGTAAATAGACATTAGTAACTGCATTAGAGTTTGCA
>CBKWHA010000135.1:0-14562 GCA_966674115.1 uncultured Chitinophagaceae bacterium | reverse complement strand
GAAACGAGGATGCTTGGCTTACTATGATGCGATCATTAACCTTTAACAACGTACAGTAAAAAAAATGATATTTAGATAATTCTATTAAACTCCAGTCATACCATATTGAGAATTTTTGAGGAAAGAATGATACAATATGAAGGGAATAGTTAAAAAGTAATTGTCAACTTCACATCTTCAATTGGTATTTAATTAACAAAACAATACAGTTTATGCGATTGACTTGTCGTTTGCTGCTAAAGAGCGGTTTATTCAGCCTTCTTTTTGCAGCTCTACTTGTACAGAGCCAGGTTGCTTCGGCTCAGGAAACAGCAAAAAGAGTTTTTAAGGGAGTTGTTACGAATGCAAAAGGAGAACCTGTAGCAGGTGCAACGGTGCTTATTAAAGGTACATCTAATGGTGTCAGCACAGATGCCAATGGCGTCTTCACAATTGAAGCACCTGAAAATGCAATGGTTGTTATTACCAGCGTAGGTTACCAGGGTGAGGAAACCGTATTAAAGAGCGGTAAGCAAATTTCTGTGAGACTTGGCGAAGCTGCTAATAACTTGAATGAAGTAGTAGTGGTAGGTTATGGCACTCAGCGTAAGAAAGATCTCACAGGTGCTGTAGCCATTATTAAAGTAGATGATGCTAAAAAAACAGCCTCATATGATGTAGCGAGGCAATTACAAGGCCAAGCTGCTGGTATTTCAGTGCAAGGTTCTGGTGAGCCCGGTGGCTTTGTAAATATCCAGATTCGGGGTGCCAGTTCGTTTGCAGATAATAATCCCTTGTGGGTTGTGGATGGTATTCCCCTGGCTGCGCCTTATGATTTTAACCCCAATGATATAGAAAGCATCCAAGTGTTAAAAGATGCTTCAGCCGGTGCTATTTATGGTTCACGAGGTGCAAATGGTGTAGTAATTATCACTACCAAGAAAGGCAAATCCGGAGCTCTGAGAGTTAATTACAGCGGTACATACGGTGTACAGCAGGTGCCGAAGGAAATTCCGGTGCTGAATCGAGAGCAATACCAGCAGTTTGTTACAGCGGCTGAAAAAAATGCTGGTCTTCCATCTATTGCTCCTGCCAATGATCCCACGAATCCTGCTTATGTAAATAATATCAATACCAACTGGCAGGATGAAATGTACAAAACCGGTACTATTCAAGATCATAATATTAACTTGTCAGGTGGTAATGAATTCATTTCATTTAACACATCACTAGGTTACTTTGATCAAACCGGTACAGTAAGTGGTCCTCAGAAGTATAACCGCTATACGTTGAATAATATTTTTCAGGGTAAAAAAGGAAGATTGAGTTTTGGTGGAAAAGTAGCTTATACGCAATCGCATAAAGTGGGTTATGGTGTTACTGATGGACACGCTGTATTCGGTGGTACTGTAACTGGCATGCTGACAGCAATCCCCACGATTCCAGTTTATGACAAGAACCGCTTAGGTGGCTATGGTGGTAGCGACGCTACGCTGAACCGCGCCATTTCGCAAAACCCCGTGGGCCTGAATAATATTGTAAATGATGAGAACGACCGTAACAGGATGTTAGGAAATATCTGGGGTGAAGTGGAAATTTTAAAAAATCTTAAGTACAAGTTGAATCTGAGTTACGATCGCACAGACTGGTTCAACACTCACTTCGAACCCAAATTTGATATGGGTTTTTATTACCTGAATAATACTTATTATTTCAGAGAACAAAGAGGTTTTGACAACTCTAAGCTGGCTGAAAACACGCTAACATATTTAGTACAGGCAGGAAAACATAAGGTTGACTTTTTAGCTGGTTATACATATCAGGAAGACAACAATTCATGGGTTTTAAATAAAGCGCAGGCTGATGACGATTTACCAAAGAGAGTGTTCTCTCAAATTCCAGGTAGTGCCAAATCAACCGAAGATTGGAAATCAACCCGTGTATTACTTTCCTATCTTGGACGTATCAACTATAATTTCGATGATCGTTACCTGATTACTGCTAATGTAAGAAGAGATGGTTCTTCTGCATTTGGTCCTGCAAACAAATGGGGTAACTTTGGTTCCATTTCTGGGGCCTGGAATCTCAGTAATGAGGAATTCATCCAGCTTCCTTCCTTTATCAGCAGTGCGAAATTGAGAGGTGGGTATGGCTCGTTAGGTAACCAAGGGCCATTGCCAAATTATTCTTTTCTGTCTTATATCAATACAAGTGCAAACTATTTGTTTGGAACTACAGGCGGTAGTGGACAGACCCTCGCATTGGGCACATCTACTGTAACACAGGTAGATCCATCCTTAAAATGGGAAGAACGTTACACTACGAGTGTAGCTGCCGATTTAGCTTTTTTGAACAACAAGCTGACTTTTACGGCTGAATATTACAAGAATGTATCAAAAGACATGTTGGCGACTATTCCAATCCCAGCTTCTGTTGGTTCTGTACCTAGTTCAATTTGGACCAATGTTGCTTCTATGCAGAATACAGGTATGGAATTCTCATTAGGTTATAATGGACAAGCTGGCCAATTGAAATATAATGTAAATGCCAATGCATACACACAAAAGAACAAAGTAATTGACCTTGGCCCAACTGTTGAATACATTGAAGGTGCAGGAAGCCGCACAGTTGTAGGCCGCTCAATAGGAGAACTTTACGGTTACCTGGTAGAAGGTATTTTCCAAAAAGCAAGTGATATTTCGGACCATGCTTTCCAGCAAGCAGGGACAGCACCTGGTGACATCATGTATAAGGACATTAATGGTGATAAAAGGATCAGTGACGACAGTGACCGTGTTTACCTGGGAACCGTTATTCCAAAGTTGTCCTATGGTTTCAACTTTAGTGCTACCTATAAAAACTTTGATTTCTCGTTCTTCATCCAGGGACGTTATGGCAACAAGGTAAATAATGGCGTTTATGCAGCTCTGATGACCGGTGATTATGGTAACCAGCACACAGACGCTCTGAACTACTGGACGCCAACAAATACAAATACAAATGTTCCACGTCCTGTAATTGGCGATCCAAATAAGAACAATTGGTTTTCTAACCGCTTTGTGCAGAATGGATCATATGCTCGTTTACAGAATATGCAGATTGGTTATACATTGCCAAATGACATAATAGCAAGAACTAAAGCCATTAAAAGCTTAAGGGTAAACCTCTCTGGCCAGAACTTGCTAACCCTGACCAAGTACAAAGGTTATGACCCTGACTTTATCAGTAATGGTACATTCGACAGGGGCTTTGATTATGGATCATTCCCCAACCCACGTTCTATCATCTTTGGTTTGCAATTAGGTTTATAAAATCATTTTTCAACACCAACTTATTATTATGAAATTCTTACGATCAATATATATCGCACCTGTTTTAGGTTTGGCTGTTCTGGCAACAAGCTGCAATAAAAAGCTGGATCAGGAAAACCCCAACGCCGTTACATCTGGCGATTTCTGGAAAACTTCTGATGATGCAATTAAAGGGGTGAATGCTGCTTATGGTAGCCTCCTTGTAGAGGGTACTTATATGCGCAGTACGCCTTTTTTATTAGATACACGCGGTGATGATATCAAAAGCAACAGCCCTTGGGGCCAAATGCGCAATACAGGAAGGTTTAGCTTAGATATCAACGATGCGGCACTTTTTGGCTGGGCCTTCAACGCTTACTATGAAGGTGTTGCACGATCAAATCAGGTTATTGATAATGTGCCCAGTATTGAGATGGATGAAGCTTTAAAGAATCGTGTGCTGGGACAGGCATATTTTCTTCGCGGATTGTATTTCTTTCACCTGGTGAATATGTATGGCAACGTAGCGCTGCCTACACACTTCCCTAAAACAAATGAAGATTTCTTTGTGCCCCAGTCCACAGAACAACAAGGTTGGGAACAGGTTATTGCCGACTTTAAAAAAGCGGCAGAATTGCTGCCTGTTTCCTATTCTAATATTACAGGACCTGATCAAAATCAATTAGGTCGTGCTACCAAAGGGGCTGCTATGGGTTACTTAGGTAAGGCATATCTGTTCACTAAAAAATTCACAGAAGCTGCAGCGCAGTTTAAAGCTGTGATAGATTTGAATGTTTATGATCTAATGCCTGACTATAAAGATAATTTCAGACTGGCTACAGAAAATAACAAGGAATCGATTTTCGAAGTTCAGTTTGACCGCGATGCCGGTGGTAAAGACCTGGGCTGGCAAGGTATTCCCAACTCTTCTTGGGGTAAAACATCAGCTCGCGCCATTACTTATGGACCGCGTGGCTTTGGATGGACTGACGTTCAGCCAACCCGTTTTGTGTTCAATGAGTTTCAAAAGGAAAATACAACATCTGGCGATGAAGATCCTCGTCTGACGGCTACTATGTTCTACAACAAACCTGGTTTGAAATTGTACGGCCATTTGTTTTCTGTGTTCTATGCAAATAATGCTGCCGATTTGAATGACCTCTTTTGTGCAAAATACCAGAATAGTGAAACAATGGATAATGAGTTTGACTGGCGTTCTGGTATGAACGAAAGACTAATGCGTTATTCAGATATCCTGTTGATGTATGCTGAATGTTTGAATGAACTGGGACAAACTGCACAAGCTTATCCTTTTATACAACAAGTAAGGAGCCGTGTAGGCTTGCCGGATCTGGCCACTGTAAAGCCTAATATGACACAGCAACAAATGAGAGATCAAATTGCACACGAGCGCTTACTGGAGTTCTGTTTGGAAGGTCACCGTTTTGATGATATCAAACGTTGGGGCTGGTTACAGGATGCCTCGAAACTGGCTCAATTGAAACAAAATGATCCTGAGTTTGAGGGTTATGTTCCTGGCAGAGAATTACTGCCTATTCCACCTAGCGAACTTAAAGTAAACAAAGGCTTTAAGCAAAACAAAGGATGGTAATTTGTTTCTTCAATTAGTAAAGTATATGATATAGCATATTATGAAATGGGGGAGTGGTAGCCCCATTTCCCTCATCTTTAAAGGAAGAGATAAAATCTTCGTTCATATAGCGATTAATGTTGATGACTCAGAAGGTACGAAAGACTAATAAATATTAAAGGATGAACAATTTATTCTTTATGCCTATTGAATACAGAAAGGTATTAGGAAGTAAGTTTGTATATGTGTCAAAAAGACATTTATATTTACGCTTTAAAAAGTTATTCAACATCTAATCATCAAATAATAAAGATTTCTTCCATGAAAAAAACAGTTTCCCTTCTTTTTCTTGCTTTAGCCGCGAAGTGCTCCTTCGCACAAAACACGGCTGTACTTCAGGTCGATTCAGCCAGGACAACCATTAATCGCCATATTTACGGGCATTTTGCTGAGCACCTGGGCCGTTGTATCTACGATGGATTTTATGTGGGTGAGAATAATACCAAGATCCCAAATACCGATGGGGTGCGGAATGACATAGTAGATGCTCTTAAAAAACTAAAGATTCCTAACCTCCGCTGGCCCGGTGGATGCTTTGCGGATACTTATCACTGGAAAGACGGCATTGGACCAAAGGATAAACGTCCTTCAATTGTGAATACCTGGTGGGGTGGTGTAACTGAGAATAATTCATTTGGTACCCACGATTTTTTAAATATGTGCGAGCTATTGGGCACAGAGCCTTACCTGGCTGGTAATATAGGCAGTGGTACTGTGCAGGAATTGACTGACTGGGTACAGTATGTAAACTTTAGTGGTAAAAGTCCCATGTCTGACCTGCGTCGTCAGAACGGCCGTGAAAAACCTTGGAAAGTGAAATTCTGGGGTGTGGGTAATGAAGCCTGGGGTTGTGGTGGCAATATGAAACCTGAGTATTATTCTGACCTGTACCGCAAATACGCCACTTTCATGGCTGACTGGGACAATACAGGTGGTTTGTTCCGCATTGCTTCAGGTGCTAGTTCTGACGATTATAACTGGACAGAAGTGTTGATGAAAAATATTCCATCTAATATGTTGGGTGGTGTTGCCCTGCACCATTATTCTGTGATTGACTGGAACAAAAAAGGACCTGCCACTGACTTTGATGAGAAGCAATACTTCACAATTATGAAGCGTGCTACTTTCATGGATACCCTGGTGGTAAAGCATTCAGCTATCATGGATAAATATGATCCAAAGAAAAGAGTGGCCCTTGTTGTTGATGAGTGGGGTGGTTGGTACGATGTGGAGCCCGGTACTAATCCTGGTTTCCTTTACCAGCAAAATACCATGCGCGATGCCATGATAGCAGGGGTGACACTGAATATATTCCATAATCACGCAGACCGTGTGCGCATGGCCAACTTAGCGCAAGCTGTGAATGTATTGCAGGCAGTTGTGTTGACGGAAGGAGAAAAAATGCTGTTGACACCAACTTACCATGTTATGGAAATGTACAATGTGCACCAGGATGCTAAGCTGATTCCTCTGACACTCAAAAGCAATGATTATGTATTTGAGGGTGAAAAGCTGACTGCTATTTCTGCTTCTGCTTCTAAGGATTCATTGGGCCGCACCCATATTTCACTGGTAAACATTGATGCAAAAAAAGATCAGGAAATAACTATAGACCTGAAAGGGTCCAAATTCAGCAGTTTGTCCGGACGCATTCTTTCTTCTGCAAAACTGCAGGATTACAATTCGTTCAGCAATCCGGATAAAATTAAGCCACAAGCATTCAAGGGTGCAAGCCTGAAAGGAAATACCCTGCAGGTGAAAATGCCACCGTTTTCAGTTGTGGTGCTGGAGCTGAAATAACAAAACAAAAAATAAATATTTAATGAAGAAGGTTTCTGTAATTAGCGCCATTGTCGCCTCAGTCCTGTGCATGCAGGCTGAGGCCCAAACAAAGGCTATTGTAGTAAAAGCAGCAGAGGTAAAGGCTCCTATTCAGTCTACAATGTGGGGCGTTTTCTTTGAAGACATTAATTTCGGCGCTGATGGTGGTATTTATGCAGAATTGGTGAAGAACCGTTCGTTTGAATTTGCTAAACCTTTGATGGGGTGGACTGTGCAACGCAAGCAATTTAAAGAAGGCGATGTGCTGGTGCTGAATCGTCAGGAGGCAAATACTGCAAACCCTCGTTTTATCCGCGTAACAGCAGCTAATGCCGAAAAAGGCAGCCTGAATTTGATCAATGAAGGTTTCCGGGGTATGGGGATCAAAAAAGACTTACGTTACGATTTTTCGGTAATGTATCGTCAGCAGGCACCAGGTGTAAAATTGAATATAGAGTTGCTGAACGCAAAAGATGAGGTGATCGGTAGTACTGTACTTACACCGGAAGCATCAGGAAAAGAATGGAAAAAGGCTGCTGTTAGTTTCCGCTCTACTGCTACAGAACCCAAAGCGAAACTCAGAATTGGCTTTGAAGGCAATGGCGTAATTGATCTGGATATGATCTGCCTTTTCCCCGAAGATACCTGGAAAGGTCGCCCAGGTGGAATGCGTGCAGATATGATCCAGATGTTGGCCGACATGAAACCTGGCTTTATCCGTTTCCCTGGTGGATGTATTGTGGAAGGCTACGACTTGTCTCAGCGCTACCAGTGGAAAAAAACTATCGGGCCTATTGAAGAACGTCAGTTGGCGATCAACAGGTGGAATTTTGAATTTGCTCATCGTCCAACTCCTGATTACTTCCAAACCTTTGGCCTTGGTTTCTTTGAATATTTTCAATTGGCTGAAGATATCGGCGCTGAACCTCTGCCCATCCTGAATTGTGGCATGGCCTGCCAGTTCAATACAGCCGAAGTAGTACCGCTGGATCAATTAGGGCCTTATGTGCAGGATGCTCTGGATTTAATTGAATTTGCTAACGGTGATGTAAATACAAAATGGGGTAAGAAGCGTGCTGAAATGGGCCATCCCGCACCGTTCAATTTAAAAATGCTGGGCGTGGGCAATGAAAACTGGGGTCCTCAATATGTTGAGCGCCTGCAAATATTTACCAAAGCTATTAAAGAAAAATATCCAAACATTAAGATCGTGAATAGTGCAGGCACTGATCCTAATGGTGAACGTTTTGATTATTTGAACACAACTTTAAGAAGCATGAAGGCCGACATCATTGATGAACATTATTATCGTCGTCCTGAATGGTTCCTGGAAAATGCAAAGCGCTACGATAATTATGATCGCAACGGATCTAAAGTCTTTGCTGGTGAATATGCTGCACAAAGTGATAAAACTGTAAGTGTAAACAACAGGAATAATTGGCTGACCGCCTTGTCTGAGGCTGCATTTATGACTGGCCTGGAGCGCAATGCCGATGTAGTCGTTATGGCCTCTTATGCACCACTATTTGCTCATGCAGAAGGCTGGCAATGGACACCCGACCTGATATGGGTAGACAACCTGGGGGTAATTCCAACACCCAACTACCAGGTACAAAAACTGTTTTCAGTTAATAAGGGTACTCATGTCATTCCTATGCTGTTGAATAATGAAGCGATTGCCGGACAGGATAGTCTCTATGCTTCTGCAAGCATAGACAAAAAAACAAATGAGATTATTCTGAAAATAGTGAATGCTTCAGGAAATGCGCGGCAATCAGACATTACGTTAGATGGTGTTAAGAAATTAAACAGCAAAGCAACGCTGATCCAATTGAGCAGTGAGGAATTGGATAAAGTGAATACATTGGGTAATCCTCCTGCCATTGCTCCTGTTGAAAAACAATTGGCGTTAAAAGGCAAAAAACTGAAATTGTCATTAGCACCATATTCATTCAATGTAGTGCGTGTTAAAATGTAAAACAAATGACGAATGCTTCAAATGACTTTTCTGTGTTTCATCCTTTCGGGGCATTCGTCATTTTTCTTTTTTCTCTTTAACTATGCGTAAACTTATATTCCTTCTTATTCTCTTATCTGCTTTGCAGGGATGGGCACAACCAGCACCTGTAGGAACTGTTACTGAAACTTTGCAAACACCTGTACATGACCCTGTCATGATGAAGCAGGGTGATACATACTATTTATTCTGCACCGGCTTTGGCATTTCTGTTTTTTCTTCTAAAGACATGAAAAGTTGGAAAAAGGAAAAAGCAGTTTTTAGCAAAGCACCCGAATGGGCAGTAAAAGCAATTCCCGGCTTTAAAGGACATATCTGGGCGCCGGATATCAGCTACCAGAATGGAAAATATTACCTCTACTATGCAGTGTCAGCATTTGGAAAGAATACTTCCTGTATAGGCGTAGCAGTGAATAAAACCCTTGATCCTTCTGCTCCCGATTTTAAATGGGAAGATAAGGGCAAGGTGATCCAGTCAGTACCTGGCAGGGACATGTGGAATGCTATTGACCCCAACTTGGTAGTAGATGAAAAGAATACCCCTTGGATGGCTTTTGGCTCCTTCTGGGAAGGAATGAAGTTGGTAAAATTAAACCCGGATCTATTATCGGTGGCCGAACCACAGGAGTGGTACACTATTTCAAGAAGACCCAGGGATTTCTCCATTCCTGATACAGCAGCGGGTAATGCAGCTATTGAAGCACCTTTTATTTTCAAAAAAGGGAAGTACTATTACCAGTTTGTTTCGTTTGATTATTGCTGCCGTGCAGAAAAGAGTGATTACAAAATTGTTGTAGGTAGAAGTGAAAAAGTGACTGGGCCTTACCTGGATAAAAATGGTACGCAAATGGTTTTAAATGGCGGCTCATTGGTGTTACAAGGAGATAAGGACTGGCACGGTGTAGGGCATAATTCCGCTTATACTTTCGATGGTAAAGACTACCTTATATTTCATGGATACGATGCCAAAGATAAAGGCAAGTCAAAGCTAAGAATTGAAGAATTAAGCTGGGATGCTGAAGGCTGGCCGATAGTTGGCAAAGAACTATCAGCTTTCCATTAATCAAACATTCAAATAATTGAATTAGAACAGTTTCCCGAAATCATAAGAAACACCCACATTAAAATGCCTTGGTTCGGCAGGAGTATAACTGTAAGAGGATGTGCTCCTGCTGGCGTTATACGCATAATAATGATTGGTTGCGTTCATCATATTTACCCATACCTCAACACCCTTGAATTGATAACCGGCACGTACTTGAAATACATTATAGCCCTCATACCTGGTTGTATTAGTCGGATCCATATAGTAGTTGCCAATTTTCTGCCATTCCGCACCTACACGTAGTCCTTTGGCAAAGGAAGGCTTGTACCATATTTCCGCATTATGCAACCACCGGGGAGCGCCATTCATTTCGTTGCCATTGTAATTATTACCCTTCTCTATAAACTCTGTGAAACGGTGCTCGCTGTAAGCCCCGCTGAAGCGAATGTTGATATCTTTCATTGGAGTTGCATTCATACCCAGTTCAATCCCTTTATGTGATGTTTTACCAGTGTTACGGTTTTCAGTAGAGCCATCGTCCAGCCGCACAGAAATGATCTCATTGGTGCCATCAAGTTTATAGGCGCTGAAATCTACACTTAATTTGTTTTTAACGACTTCCAACCATCCACCGACTTCATAATTGTAAAAAGTAGAAGGACTCAGATTGGGAACTTTCACGCCCCGGTACATTTCTGTTACTTGTGGCGGTACAAATCCCTGGCTGTAGTTGGCATATATACCAGACTTATCAGAAAAATTGTAGGTGAAACCAGCCTTAGGACTGATAGCACTGAACTTGTTAATTGTATCAGGCGATCCGCTGAATGAGGAGGGTGAAAGATGGTTGTTGAATTGGTAATGAAATAAATCATACCTGATAGAGGCCACAACTCTTAATTTCAGAACAGGACTGAATTCAAAATTCAGGAAACCTGCATAGTTGTTAATGTTAGTACTATAGTCCGTTAGTGTACTGTCCATACTTTCAAAGTCTGTGTATTTACGACTGGTTGTATCTTTTTTGATGCGGATGTATCTGGCTTTATATGATGACGGGCTTATATCTGCACTTAGGCCTCCAATAAACACAGCATTCTTCCAGTTCAGGTTATGACGGTGCTGCCCTATGAATGCATAACTATTGAAGCTGCTGTTGTTGATCTCACCATGCGCCAGATCTTTTTTACCTGTATAGGCATTGCCCACCTTTCTATAATCATCTTTGAAGCTATAGGCAGGGTTTTGACCGATTGAATTATCACGGTAAATTATAGAAGCGGTTGTTCTGCTTTTATTGTTCCAGTTATGCGTCAGTGTCGAACGATACCGCAGTGCATAAACTTTCCGGTAAGTAAATGTTTGCTGACTTTTGAAAGATCGGTTGGCAAACATGGTGCTGTCTATGCTGCCAGACATATCGCTATAGTAATCCATCCAGCTAAGACTGTTGGATAAAGACGTTCGGTCGGTAAACCGGTAATCAATTTTTGCAGAAACTGTGCTTTTGTCAAAGTCGCTGTATTCAATAAAACTGTTTCGTTTCCTGGCACTATAACCACTCAAAACAAATCCCCATTTACCTGATGTAAAACTTGCCTGGCCATCCATTCGTTTATAGCCGATGTTGTTACCCTGCAATGAAAGTTTGGCCACCGGCTTAGCAGTAGGTGACAGGGTGATGAAATTCACTACCCCACCAATGGCCTCACTACCATAAAGAGAAGAGGAGGGGCCTTTGATCACCTCAATATTTTTTACATTGGCCATGTTCATCTCCAGAAGCGCATTATGATTAAATAGACCAGTAGTACGCACAGGTATTCCGTCTTCCAGGTACAAAAACAAACTTTTGGTTGTCATTGGCTGGCGAATGCTCATTTGGTGCTGTTCATTACCAAGGTTTACCATATATACACCGCTAACCTTATTCAGCACCTGGTCAAATGAAATGGCCTTGGTTTCCTGCAATGTTTTTGCGCTGATGCTGGCTATGGCTATCGGTGCCTGGGAACGCTTCACGCCTTCACGGTTGGCAGAAACCACTACCTCCTGCATTATTGATTGGCTGGGTAACAGTGAAATGACTTGGTCGCTGGCAGACAATTGGATGGTTTGGGTTTCATAACCAACGAAGCTGACCTGCACTTCCGGATTGGTTTCTTTTAAAGTAATAGTAAAGGAACCGTTCTGATTGGTTGTGCAGCCTGCCTTGCTGTTGCAGCAGTTTACCGAAGCGCCGATAATGGCCTCTTTAGTTATAGCATCAATTATTTTTCCTTTATAAATATTTTGGGCAATAGAATTCTCACTAATAAGTAATACAATGGCAGCAACGGCCATCCTTATTATGATAGACATAAGTAAGCTGTTTAATAGAATAAATCGGGAGTAGAGCAATATGCAATCAGTGAATGTGGAATAAGCAATAGACAATAGGCAATTGGCAAATAGCTTGGGTCATTCACGTTTGATGATTACGCCAGCGGAGGATGGAAAATTGCCGCAAGTGGTGCTGTATATTTTAAGAGAAGATATATGGCATTATGGGAAATTCTGTTTGTGGGAGGTGTAAACATGAAAACATTTGATAAGTCATGGTTGGGTAGTGCCTCAGACAAATTGCTTTTAATCGTGCCGCTTCCTGAACCAGAATTGCTGTTTTCAGTTTCCTCAGCCATTTTTTTCATCAACTGGCATTTGCCATGACATTTCAGTTTAGGCTTTGCTTTGTTTACACAAAGATTTTTGGCAATGAATTCTTTATTGACAGCATACTCCGCCACCAGCAGCCATTTGCTGAAGATTTGCGTCAGTAGAAGCAGAAATAATATAGGTGCTGCAATAAATTTCATTCAGGATACAAATGTCTTTTATTAAAATGGAAGCTTTACTGATTGTTTGCTTAATTGCCGGATGATTTTTGTCATGTTTTCAATTGAGCTGGCAAAATTAGAATTAAGTTGGAAAATTGCATTTTTGTATAATGAGGATGAGTGGAGTTACTTCTTTGCGTTTACCTAAAAAAGTAGTTTATGGAGATGATCAGTTCGGAAAATTGCAATATGGGTTAGTAAACTGTTCCTTTATCAACCTGTTCCTTACCGCTTGCCTGGGTCTTTTGCTGCGAACTTTTCCGTACTTGTCTTCTTTCCCTCTTGATTACAAGAATATTTTACATGGGCATTCTCACTTTGCCTTTGGTGGCTGGGTGATGCCTGTATTATTGGCCTTAGTGGTGAAGTGTTTTCCAGAGTTAAGAAAAACTATTGCATTCAAACATTGGCGCAATATAGCCGTACTGAAGTTGCTCTCTGCTTACGGAATGTTGATTGCATTCCCTTTGCAGGGCTATCAGACCGTTTCTATTTCATTTTCCACAGTTTCTCTCCTATCTGGGTTTTACCTGGCAGTTGTTGTCTGGAAAGGTAGCCGGCTGGTTGCGCCTTCCCTTTCACTAAAGTTTTTAAACGCGGGGTTGTTTTATCACGTCTTATCTTCTGCCGGTCCGTTTGCAACGGCGCCTTTGATCATAATGGGAAAAGCAGGTACACCGTTATATTTTGATGTCATCTACTTCTTCCTTCATTTTCAGTATAATGGTTTTTTCACCTTTACGGTTCTTGCTTTGATCTTTAAAATGCTGGAGCGGCAAAAGGTCAACGTAAAAGAGGGGCATAGGGTTTATCTCTTGCTCCATTCTGCCTGTATACCTGCCTATTGTTTATCTGTACTCTGGCACCAGCCATCGATCATATTTAATATAATAGGCGGATTGGCTGCTGCGCTCCAACTTGCTGCGTTAATCTATTTCGTAAAGGATGCTGTCCATGTAAAATGGAGTCATCGCTTCATCAAATTTCTGTTTACACTGTCACTTACAGCTTTTATATTAAAAAATATTCTTCAGTTTTTGTCTGCTTTTCCGCTTATTGCATCTATTACTTATGAGTACCGCAATTTTGTAATTGCTTACTTGCACCTTGTGCTCCTGGGTTTTATAAGCTTGTTTACTTTTTCTTTCATATTTCAATCTTTTTATATTCGTTTCAGCAAAAGCCTGCAATTGGGTATATTTCTATTCTTAACTGCATTTTTAACCACCGAATTATTCCTTGTCTCCTCTGCCGCAGCCGGTCTTTGGGGTTTTATTTTCCCCGGTCTCAGTCTAGGTCTGTTTATATTTAGCTGCTTGTTTCCTATCAGCCTCCTCATCCTGTTTGTGGCATTTGTACAAAATACCAATCTCCCGAAATCAAAAAAATCTTCTTCCAATCCACAGATCCTCTAAATCCAGAATAAGATATTCTTAGCTTTGGAGCCTTATAAATGCCACTTTTTCATACGCTGGCATATAGAAAATTGAGCTACTTATAAAAATTATCATGTCAAAAAAAGTATTATTTATTGACCGTGACGGAACCTTGATCAAAGAGGCTCCGCCAACTTATCAGATCGATTCATGGGAAAAACTGGAGTTTTATCCGTACGCTTTTAAATACATGAGCCATATTGCGGCGGAGTTGGATTATGAACTGGTTATGGTGAGTAACCAGGATGGTTTGGGCACCAACACATTTCCGGAGGAAGATTTTCTGCCTATACACGAACATATACTGAATTCATTCGAAAATGAAGGGGTTCATTTTGCTGCAGTGCATATTGACCGCAGTCATCCCTCTGAAAATTTACATACCCGCAAGCCAGGTATTGGTATGTTGCTGGAGTATTTGAATAGCGGTAAATATGATATCAAGAA
>CBKWHA010000134.1:0-14597 GCA_966674115.1 uncultured Chitinophagaceae bacterium | reverse complement strand
GTCAATCTTTTGGTTGTTCTTCCATAAGCAACTACTACAACGTCACTTAATGAGGCTGAAATGGCACGTAGCGCAATTTGTAACATGGTTTGATCGCCGACTGTCACCTCTTTTCTATCATAACCGATGTACGAGATGACTAAAACCGAATTTGTATTGGCGACATGAATTGCAAAAGTTCCATCTTCTTTAGTAATTGTTGCATTCGAGGTTCCCTTTTCTGTAACAGTAGCTCCTCCAAGGGGTTCCTCCTTATCATTGGTAACCTTTCCATTTATAACAATATCAGGCGGGGAGATGGATACCAGGTTCTTAATTGGCGCTGCCAGCTTTTTATCAATGACCACTACTGTCGTATTCACAATGCTATAGGCTAATGGCTGGTCCTGAAAACAAATATCAAGCACTTCTTTAATCGGGGCATTTGTGATTTTGATCGTTACCGGTTTGGCTTTTTTTAAAAGTGCTTTGGTGGAAACAAACGTATAACCGGTCTGGCTTTCAATTTTCTGGAATATCCTTTCCAGGGAAGCGTTCTTTTCTGAAAGACTGACCTTTTGAGCAAATCCTTTTGCACTGGCGTTCAGGCAGACAGCAAGCAATAGAATGGCAGTTAATTTCATAATTAACAATGTTTTTCCAATCCCCCTTCGTTCCGGGGAATCGGGACAAGCAAACAAATGCATAGTTTTGTTTTGATTTTTGGGTTAAACAATAAATAGATCACATCGTTTTACAATTGGATTAACCTAAAATACAGGCCGGAGGTACTCGCAATACTTCCGGTTTTCTTTTAGGCTAATACCAGATTCAATTGAGTAGTATGGTAATTGGGTCGTGAATGGTCAATGGTGAATGGCTGAAAAATTTGATCCTAAGGCTTCACAATGATTTTCTTTCCCTGGATTTCAAATTGTATGTTACTGGTAAGTTCCAAAGCTTTTAGTACATCAGATAGTTTTGAACTTCGGGGCATTTTTCCAACAAACAAATGTTCGATATTATTGCTTTGATACAACACATCAACATCATACCAACGGGACAATTGTCGCATCACTGTCCCGATATCTGCATTATCAAAATAAAACATACCATTTTTCCAGGCTACCACTTGCTCAACATCTACATTACTCACTATTTTTATTTGTCCGTCTTGCGACAATTGTGATTGCTGGCCTGGCTTGAGTAAACTACTTGCATTTCCCTTTACAAACTTCACAGCACCTTCTAACAATGTTGTCCGGATACTAACCTCATCCTGATAAGCCATTACATTAAAATGAGTACCCAATACCTGAACTTCCGCTTCATTGATCTTTACAATAAAAGGCTTTGAGGCATCTTTAGCTACTTCAAAATAGGCCTCTCCGGTAACTTCCACAGTTCTCCTGCCTTCGTTAAAAGAAGCAGGAAAACGCAAAGAGGAGCCAGCATTCAGCCAAACCTGCGTACCATCAGAAAGGGCTATTTGATATTGTCCGCCCCGAGGGGTTGTCAGGGTATTGTAAAGCATTTTTCCATCAGAGGCAGTACCAGGGGCATATAATACTTTTTCACCCAACTTGGTAATCTTTGTTACCCCCTGCTGCGCAATCACACCATTATTTGCTTCATCCAGGACAATAATAGAAGCGTCTGCCAGAGTTAAGAAAGCTTTGTCGCTTCCTGGCAATACATCCTGTTTATTGTTATTTTGGACCGTATTATCTGCAGATGCCGGGGTATTATTCTTTCTGTTCAAAAAATAAATACTGCTTCCAATCAGGACAAAAAGAAAGACTGCAGCTACAGAAGCCAATCTCCTCCAGTTCCAGCGGTATATTACCTTAGGCTCGTCCTGTTCCTCCCAATTATTCAGGCTTTCTTCAATTCTCTGTTTTAAGTGCGGATCTGTAGCCTCAGCAAATACACTGTTTTGGATGATTTCCTGGTATTGCAGCAACAACTGCTGATAAGTGATCTCATCCAAAGTGTCCAAACTTTGGTAAAAGGTTTCCCTTTCCGCTTCCGTGGCGGCTCCGTTTGATAATTTTTTGAAAAACAGGGTGATTTCTTGCTGATTCATTTCCGTGCTGTTATATAGAAGACCAATGAGGAAAGAAAGTGGATACCATAAAACAAAATTTTTTTTTTGCGCTTTACTTATGAAGCATCAGGAAAAGCAGGAGTGCCGGCCAATCACCGTGTTTGCGCATGTAGTCTTTAATAAAGTTGAATGCTTCATATAAGTGTTTCTTTACACCCGGTACAGACAATTGTACTTCAGATGCAATTTCTTCCAATTTTAAGCCTTGTTGGGTTCTGAGATAAAATATTTGTTTCTTTTTCTCAGATAACTGCTCAATGGCCTCAAGAGCCGTTTTATAATATTCGTTGTAAATGATCTGATCCTGGAGGATGTTCTCTTCTTCGCTTGCAACAACAGATAGCTGTGTGATAATCTTTTGCAAATGCTGTTGGCGCCGGTACCGGTTAGCCAGCAAGTTACGGGCAATGCTAAACATGTAGGCCTCAAAAGATCGGATGCCTAGAAGGGCCTCCTTCCGCATCCAAATTTTTAAAAACACATCATGAACTACTTCCTCGGCGTCTTCTTTTGAACCTTTGGTGAAGGGAAGAACAAAACGATAGAGTTTTGGTAGATAGTGGGTGTACATTTGGGCATACAATTCGCGGTCGCCTTTAGATAATCGTTCTAAAGTTTCCCTTTCATTCAACCCGAATTGATTTTCCCAACTCACCATCTAAGCAGCGTGTTATGTTAAGTGATTGACAATACACAAAGAAAGTCAAAAACTGGATTGGAAAAATATCAAGCATCATGGTAGTTATTCAGGCTACAAAAGAATTTTATTAATTAGATGTTTTCTAACGAAATTCAAAGCAATAACTACAATTTTCAAACAATTTACCGTCTTAAAACCCTGAATCAATCTCATTAGGCTAACGCTTTACCATACAGTCTAAATGGGTTGCATCCTGCTATTATACAAAGCTTTGTTAATCAGTTGGCAAGCTTATGAAGCAAAATTTAAAATTTTCACTTAGGCCTGCTGTTTAAAGTAGGATTTTTTGATGAGTATAATTTTCTACAGGCCCTGGCTAAATTTGGTTGACTTCACGTTTAGACTGCTTATTTTTTTATTCAATTGAGTTTAAAAAGTTGTTGCGAACATCGTGGAACGCCTTTTGTCTATGTAACTGTGGTTTTTCATAGGATATTGGATTTTAAATCGGGCGGGATTTCTATCTCTGCCCTTTTTTATTTAAATGAAAATGAACTTACAGCAATTTCAACCGCTGTTTTTATGAATACATGCTTTGTTTTTGTACATAGTAGATTTGGAAGAGAACAAACTGAACAGTAACTTGTGCCATTACATCGATGTATTCGACGAATCTGTGGTTAAAGAAATGCCTGTATGAAACCTGAATTAGAAAAAAAGCATTATATCCTCTGGGCTGATGATGACCAGGAGGACCTGATGATCATGAGGGATGCCCTGGAAACCTTTGATCAGGATCATATAATAGTTGAAGCCCATAATGGAAAGCAAGTAATTGATTACCTCCATACTATCAAGGACCCTTCTTTATATCCCTGTCTAATTATATTAGATATGAACATGCCGGTACTAGATGGCCGTGAAACATTGAAGCTTCTGAAAAGTGAACAGAAGTACAGCTCCATACCGGTTGTGATGTTGACCACTTCGGAGAGTGAAATGGACCGGATGTTCTGTAGGCGTTTTGTTGTAGAACTGTTTACCAAGCCTAATAGTTTTCATGAACACCAGGAGATTATCAAAAAAATGCTGGGACTTTGCCATCCAGCTCATGTGAGCGAAAAACAACAGCCCCCTTGTAAGTTGTTCCAATTTTACCGTAAGTAAGTACAGGTTACTGTTGAGACTGCTAGCATGCAATTTGCATAAATAAGCTTATCCACTCATTCTTCCTTTCCTTTTTGAGGGTTTGGTAGCTATTTCCATACCCAATGTTCACTTATTTAATATGTAAGTACATGAAATTCGTGCTCCTTGCACTGTTATTACTGAAATCTCTTACCACTTTAGCCCAGCATCCTCAAGATTCGATCATAAAAAGAATCGTCATGGTGGGAAGCCTTGAGTATGGCAAAACCTCGTGGCAAGCTGTTGTAGAGGCGGTTAAAGCAAGCGGGCCCATGGATAATAACAACATCATCCTTTTTTTAGGTGATAATGATGCTAACCTGCTTAAGTCTGCAACAGAAAAGATAAATAAAACCAGTGGTGCATCCGCAATCGTTTTACCAGGAGAGCGGGAGTGGAATCATGGGAAGCGTGCAGGGTATGACTCAATAGACATGCTGCCCAAAAATGATTGTCCCGGACCTGAAGAAATCAAGCTTGGTGACGATGCTGTACTAATTCTTTTAAATACCCAATGGTGGTTGCACAGTTATGACAAGCCGGGTATAGAATCGGATTGTCCCACCAGATCAAAAAAACAGGTATACGAGGAGTTAGACAAAATATTGCGAGAGAACTACGACAAACTGGTTATAGTGGCAGGCCACCATCCTTTGGAAAGTAACGGCATTGCCGGTGGTTATTACACGCTGAAACAACACTTGTTTCCGCTTACTGATTTTAACCGTAAGCTGTATCTTCCCATTCCTTTGGCAGGTTCGCTCTATCCCATTATTCAAAATGCCTTTCCAGGTGAGCAAAAACTAATGGATGCCCTATATGGAAGCATGATCAATGATCTCAAAATGGCATTGTCTGTACACCCCAATCTTATCTATGTAAGTGGTCATGAAAAAAACCTCCAGTTATTAAAGGATCATACACGCACATATTTGATTTCAGGCAGCGCCAGTACATCCACACGCGTTTCCAGGAGCAAAAGATCCTTATATACCAGTGAGGCACAAGGTTTTGCTATAATTGAAGTATATGAAAACAAGCAAGTGAAAGCCATTTTCTATGAGATGAAAGATGGGCATACAATAGCAGCTTATAACCAGCAAATACTCGACTTTTCAAAACTTCCTCCTTTGGAGGATACGACAACCGTTGTTACCCCAATGGTACCAGGAAAGATAAAATTGCCTGCCAGTACGCAATACCAAAATCCCACCCGGATACAAAAGTGGTTATTGGGCTCTAATTACCGTAAGGAATGGGAGACACCAGTGCAACTGCCGGTATTTGACTTCAAAAAGGAAAAAGGTGGCTTTACCATACAAAAGTTAGGCGGCGGTAAACAAACTAAATCGCTGCACCTGGAAGACGCAAATGGCAAACAATACAAACTGCGCACCATTGATAAAGATCCCAATGAGTTTTTACCAGCTCCACTGAGAAGTGGTTTGACCCAGCGCATTGTGAAAGATTATATGTCGGCCCAGCACCCCTATGGAGCCCTTGTTGTTGCAGCATTAGCGCGGCAAACAGGAGTAGTAGAAGCACAACCGCAATATTTCTTTGTACCCAATGATACAGCCTTTGGCTATTACCGGCCTCTGTTAGCCAATAAAATGGCGATGCTTGTGGAGAAGGACCCCTACCCTTTCGAGGATACAAAAGGCAGCTTTGGTATTCAGAATATAATTACAGAAAAAGCAGATCATGTAGTGGATCAACAGAAAGTATTAAGGGCAAGACTGTTGGACATATTAGTGGGTGATTTTGACCGGCATATGGATCAATGGTCGTGGGGCAGCAAGGATACCGGAAAGGGAAAACTCTATGAGCCCATACCCAATGACAGGGATGCGGCATTTTTCCATTCTGATGGACAACTGGTAAAGCTGGCAGCCCGTAACAATTTATCCCTCTTCAGGGGTTTTTCCAGTGACCTGTCAAACATTGTTGGTCTGGGATTTAGTGCAGATGAATTTGACCATACTTTTTTAAATGCCCTGGATGAAGACCAGTGGAAGAAGATCATTTCTGAGTTCCAAAATGCTTTACCTGATGTGGCTATCGAAGCTGCTGTAAAGCAATTGCCTCCGGAAATTTATGCCATCAGGGGTAAGGAGTTGGAAACAAAGCTGAAAAGCAGGCGCTCAATTTTAATGGAAAGGACACTGCCGTATTATCGAGCTATTTCGGAGCATGTAAATGTGCTGGGCAGTAACCAGAGTGACTACTTTATGATTACACAGAATAGTAATCAGTTGCAAGTAAGAGTTTATGAATGGAAACAGGGGGATAGCACTATGCTTACCTATTTGAGAACATTTGATCCTGCAGTGACAAAGGAGGTGCGGTTGTATGGATTGAATGGCAATGATCATTTTTTTGTGGACAGCACTGTTCAGAAAGGTATACGGCTTCGCATTATTGGCGGTAAGGGGCAGGATACCTTTTTAGTTAAGGGTACAGGTACCAACTTTATTTATGATCTGTCATCCGAAGCAAACCTACTTCATAAAGGAAGTCATACACGAGACAGGATGAGCAGCCATCCTGATGTCAACGAATTCCAACTCAATAGTTATACCTACAGAGATAAAGGCCGCATTCCTTTTTTAACACTTGCTGCCAGTTCCGAATATGGATTGCAGTTTGGTGTAGGGGCAAGTAAAAGAACTTATGGTTTTAGAAAAGAACCTTTTGCCACAGAAACTGCTCTTTCTGTGCATTATGCACCTTCACGAAATGCATACGGATTGAAATTTTCCAATGTCCTGAATACATGGATCTACGCTACAGGCTTGATGGTACAGGGAGAAGTGCAGCGTCATGCTATACAAAACTTTTTTGGACTGGGCAATGAAACAAAACCAGACAGAAGCAAGGGTTTTTCTTATTACAGGATCCAATACAATTATGCTATTGCAGATCTTATGTTTACCAAGAACCATTTTGATCAGCTAAGTTTTGCCCTGGGACCAAGTATGTACTACTATTGGAACAATAAAGAAGACAAACAGAGCATTATAATGCATCCGAATGGAACAGGCCTTGACTCTTCTTCTGTGTATGATAATAAATTGTATCTGGGTGAGAAGTTGCAGTTGAACGTGAATCGCTTGGATAACATTTTGTTTCCCACACAAGGTATTAGCTGGAAAAATGAATTCACCTGCTATCAAGAAATCAGTGAAAAAAAAGGATCTGCTATAGTAAGCCTGCAATCTCATATGTTGCTTGCTGCTTCTTTGGCTGATACTTCAAAGTTGGTTACCTTGATTAAAGTGGGAGGAGGTCATATTTTCAGTAAAGGCTATGAATTTTTCCAGGCACTTGGACTGGGTACTGGCAATAACCTGAGAGGATTCAGGAACTATCGTTTCGCAGGAAGTTCGCTACTGTATGGTAGTATGGAATTGAGGTATAAACTACTTTCTCTTCATTCCTTTCTTTTACCTGGAGAAATTGGGTTGTTGGGCTTTACGGATGTGGGCAGGGTATGGACGAAGCATACCTCATCGCAGTTGTGGCACACGGCCTATGGCGGAGGTATTTATTTTTTTCCTTTTCAGCGTTTTTTACTTTCTGCCAGTATCGGTAAAAATGAGGATGGAGCCATTTATAATTTTAGCCTTGGCAAAACCATAAACTGGTACCGATAAATAAATCGGTTATGTATTGCAATAATCTCTTATCTTAAAAAAATATCCCTGTTTGCTTATTGATGCAAACAAGGATATTAGAAATTAAATGATCATTCGTGATGATCAATATTGTTTTTTGTCATCGTCATCATCTACCGCGTCCTTGACTTTTTTTCCTGTTTTTTCAGCAGCGTTTCCGACAGCCTTACCAGCATCTTTGACACCTTCTTTGGTAGCGTCCCATGCATTTTCAATAGCACGGCCGGTTTTGTCGAAGATATTGCCAGACCTGTCCACTACTTCACCATCTTCCAGCTCTATTTCTACATCACCTTTTCTTACTTTTCCATTTCTGTACACCACGACACCATTTTCCAGCTCTATATCATCATCAGCCTCAACCCATTCCCCGTTTCTCATAACCATTACCTTGTTATTCCTATAGGTCACATCACCTTCTTCGGGTGCATAGGCTGCAGAAGTTGTTGTGGTGGTTTTTGTTGTAGTGGTTGTATCCTCTGTGTCTACCGTGGCATTATCCGTTTTAGCGTTGTTACAGGCAGCCAACAAAAAGGCTGCGAATGCCATAAAAATTATCTTTTTCATAGTTCAAATTTTTGATTAAGCACAGGTATTTCCACCATAAACATGCTTTGAAGAATAAAAGCAGTTGAAACATACTCTGTAATATTAGAGCATGTAAATTTTCATGTAAAGGCCAAAACATATGCCAGAAAATGCATTAGAAAGTGAATAAATGTGAATAAATAAGGTTTGAGCAACTCTTTATTCATAGTTGTAATGATGTGGTTACTCGGGACAGAATGAGTAAATGCCTGCTTTTTAGTATTTCGGTACCTTTGGCAATTCAACTACTCCTAACCATGAAACACTTAACCATTAAAGGCCTACCCTTTTTATTACTAATTATAGCCTGTAATTCAAACCAGGAAAGCAACAATTACATTTCTTATTCTGATACAGCTAAGAGGGGAGAGATTACCACTGGCAGTGTTAGCTGGGTAATTCCAGATTCTGTACATGCTCTTTTAACGAAGGTGGCTGAATACAGGCGCAAATACGTTGAAAATGCTTTAAAATTTGATCAAACAAATGATGAGCGGTATGCAAGCTTGGCGGACAAATACGAGGATTCTGCTCATCACTATAATGAGTTATTTGATAGAAGGGAAAGGCAATTTAGGGTAAAAGCACAAACTCCCGTATCATTATTAAGAACTGAAGAGAAAGGGAAAATTAAGAAGACGTCAAAGAATAAAAAACTAAGACATTAATTGATTGAGCGGATAATGAAGGCGACTTTTTACGAAAGACATTTTTAGATGCCCGTGGTTTTTACCAAGGGCTTTTTAACGTGGAAATAAAAGAGGCTCCACTAGAAAGCGAAGCCGTTAACCAAAACTAACTGCTATAAGCAATAGCATAACAAAAGTATACATCATGATTAACAATCGCAATAAGAGAAATTAATTATTGGAATTTATATTTATTGCTACATTGCTAGTTATCGTTGTATTGGTTTTACAATTCTATCTGCTAATTCCAGCTTTAAAACTTTTACATTGGCTAATACAATCTGTGCCATTTTACGGGCACCCAGTTCATTAAAGTGCGTATTGTCTTCAACGCCTGCAGGATAATTGGGATGTTCGCCGGGTTTTAATTGATTGAATAGAAGTTTTGATCCTTCCACTCCAAATTCCTGGAGCAAGGCCTGGCTTTGTTTGTCGAGGTCTATTAAGGGAGTTTTGTATTCATTGGCTACAGAACGTACCAACGCGGAATAGGTATCATGTGTGCCTTTGATCTTACTAGTTGTGGAATCGAATAATCTGCGCGCAGCAGGTGTGATCAGTACAGGCGTTGCCTTTTTGTTTCTTGTTTCGGTTATAAACTTTACAAGGTTGGTCTTGTAGGCTTCTTCTGTGGTATAGCTTTTTTTGGTAGGCACTTCATCATTGTGGCCGAACTGGATGAATACATAATCACCTTCCTGCAGGTTATCTGCTATGGGCTGCCAGCGACCTTCTTCAATGAATGTGCGGGTGCTGCGGCCGTTCTGAGCCCGGTTGTCTACTCTAACGGTAGAATCAAAGAAATAAACAAAAGGCATTCCCCAACCAGTCTCAGGATAAGCCTTGGTTTGCTTGATAGACATGGTGGAATCACCAATCAGATAGACGTTGATCTTCTTTGGTGGTAATGTGAATGATAATAAGGATAGTAAGCTGAACAAGCTAAAAACTTTGAAAAAACGATGAGACATAATTGTTGATTTCTGATTTTGAGATTTAGAGATATTGTGACTTTATCAACCATACTTATTTATCCTTCCGGCACCCATGATGCTTCACAATTAAAGATACTTGCGAGCGTGTATTTTTTTACTTGTTTGCGGGAAAGTTGTTTTGACCATTTTGCCCGTTCTTTGATTTTTGCTCCTTCTCCCCTGCTGTTGTACTCTGCATAAAGGACGGTTTTTTCATTTTCATGGTTGCGCCAGTTGTCCCAGGCTACAGGATGAATATGACCGCCCATTTCAGTGTTAATAAAGACGGTTTTTGCATGCGGTCTCCAGGGTCGCCCTAAGAAAACTTTGGTAGCAGCCGGATCGGCGATGAGTTTACAATCAAAGAACACAAAGCCATATTGCTGCTGTGGAGTGGTGGATGCTGCGGTTATGTACGAGTTGGATAAGCTTTTAATGATGCAGTTCTGAAATACTACTGTAGCTTCGCCAAAGATAAAATCGGTAGTACCTTCTATATAACAGTCTCTATAATATTGACGGCTATCATTTGTAGCTGTATACAAAGTATCCTGGTTTCCTGTAATTGAGCAATTCCTGGCTACGAACCTGTCGCCTTCTACATGAAGGGCAACAGCCTGGCCTACCCTTCCAGCGGTGTTTTTGATGGTTAAATTTTCTATGCTGCAATCATCGCCTTGTATTAGTACTGTATAGGAAGTGTAGGTGCTGAATTTATCTTTTCCAAATATATCCTTCCCTCCGTAATAGATTTTGCCTGAATAATCGTCATTGGTAATAATTGTACTGTCTTTGCTTTGGCCTAAGAGTAAGATCTTTTTTTTCCAGGAAGGGATAACCAGTTTTTCATTATAGGTGCCGTTCTTAACGTAAATAGTCACCTGCATTTGTGAGAGATCCCTGACGGCATTCACGGCTTCCTGGATGGTTTTAAAGTCGGCCGTACCATCTTTAGCTACGGTTAACATGGAGGGATAGGTAGCTGGTTGTGCAAAAGTGAAAACAGCAGAAAGGAGCAATAATGTGTTTAAGGTTAGTTTGTTATAAAACTGTTTCATTTGAGAGGATTGTTGGTGAATGGTCAATGGTGAATGGTCAATGGTGAATGGTCAATGGTGAATTGCGAATGGTAAATGTCGGTTCCCAGTCACCCAGAATATTATTCAATGTATATTGGGACGCTTCTTCGTCAGTTAATTGGTAGGACCAGGGCACTCTTTTTTCAATTGCGGCTCCTTCACCATAATTTTTGTATTCTGCATAACAGGCAGTCTTTTCATTGGCAGCCTTGCCCCAATTGCTCCAACCTTCTGCAGCTACAATACTATCGAGCTTGCATTTGAGGAAAACGGTTTTGGCATAAGGTCTCCAGGGTCTTCCCAGCAGGAAAGCACCAGCAGGTGCATCGCCGGTAAGATGACAATTCAGGAAAACATAGCCAAACTTTTTGTTTTCAGGAGTAGAGGCCGCCGTGAAATATCCTGCTTTTTTGCCAAAGAGGGTACAGCTATCGAAAACAGCGGTTGATGAACCGAAGATAAAGTCGACCGTACCTTCGATATAGCAGTTCTTGTAGTATTGCCTGCTTTCCCTTCCCCAGGTGTACAGGGTATCCTGAAAGCCCAGGAAGCGGCAGTTTTTAAACTGTACTTTGTCTCCGGCCACAAAAACGGCAACAGCCTGCCCTACCGGACCAGCAGTATTTTGAAAAGTGATGTTTTCTGCGGAGAAGTTATGGCCATAAATGTAAAAGCCAGATGAACCTGAAGTGCCTTTTTCTTCGCCAAAGATGTTTTTCTTTTGGGCGTAATCATCGTAGGTAATGATGGTCTTTTCCAGGCTTTCGCCGATAAAAGTGACAAACTGCTTGCTTTCTGCCAGTATTAGTTTTTCTTTATAGATGCCATTTTTAATCAAAATCCTTGTTTCCTTTTTACGGGAGTCAGGTACGGCATTGATGGCTTCCTGTACAGTTTTAAAATTGCCACTGCCATCTTTTGCTACAACAAAATCGTAAACTGCATTGGCGAATGCTGATGAAGAAATTACAAGCATGAATAGGATCAACTGGAGACAATGTTTTACCATATGGTAGATTAAGTTTGGTCTATTAAATTATCTGCGGAGGCAAGTGTATTTAATTTACCAGAATCACAAGCTAATCAGCCTATCATTTTTTTACGCAAACGTTATCGGGAACGATGCCTTTTTTCCGCTACTGGCATCTCTATTGCATATGCTGTTGTATAGAATATATTTCATTAGCAGCCATTTATATTATTTAAAGTTATAAACCTTATGAACAAATATATTTTTATAAGTTGTATTGCGACCATATTCTTATTTAATGATTGCGCCAGAAATCCTGTTACCGGTAAACGTCAGTTAGTGTTAATGTCCGAAGAACAGGAAATTGCCATGGGTAAAGAAGCTGACCCGCAGATCATTGCGCAGTTTGGTTTGTACGACAACAAAGAACTGCAAAACTTTATTTCGGAAAAAGGGAAAGCGATGGCAGCCATCTCTCATCGCAACAACATCAATTATGAATTCAGAATACTTGATTCGGACGTATTGAATGCCTTTGCAGTACCGGGAGGGTATGTTTATTTTACAAGAGGCATCATGGCTCATTTCAATAATGAAGCGCAGTTTGCCGGGGTGTTAGGGCATGAGATAGGACATATTGCTGCCCGCCACACCGTGGAGCAACAAAGAAATGCCATATTGGGACAAATAGGATTAATAGCTGGTATTATCATAGCGCCGGATCTTGCTCAATTTGGAGATGTGGCCTCACAAGGTTTATCCTTATTGTTACTCAAATTTGGTCGTGACGCAGAACGGGAATCTGACAGGCTGGGTGTGGAATACTCTTCCAAGATTGGTTATGATGCGAAAGAAATGGCAGACTTCTTCTCCACGCTGGAAAGAAAGCAACAGGAAAGTGGCGCAGCAGAGTTACCCGAATTTCTATCAACACACCCTGATCCTGGAAATAGAAATAGAACAGTAGCAAAACTGGCGGCTGAGTGGAAGCAGAAATTAAGCCTCACTAACCCTAGTATCAACCGCGATACTTACCTGAGGAGGATAGAAGGGCTGATCTATGGAGAAGATCCCAGGCAGGGATTTTTGGAAAACAGTGTTTTTTATCACCCGGAATTAAAGTTCCAGTTTCCTATTCCACAAGGCTGGTCATACCAGAACACACCACAAGCTGTACAAGTAGCACCTAAAGATGGGAAAGCGCTGATGATGTTGACGCTGGCACAAGGCGCTTCACTTAGGGAAGCTGCTAATGGAGTTTTGCAACGATATAGACTGCAAGTGGTAGAATCGAGGGAACTGACCGTAAACGGCTTGCCCGCTATTGCAATGATTGCGGACCAGCAACCGCAACAACAGCAGCAGCAACAGCAAGGGACGATCAGAACCATGTCTTACGTTATTCAGCATGGTGGCAACAATTACCTGTTGATCGGCGTGTCCGGTCTTGCTGATTTTAATGCTTATGCCCCTTATTTTCAGAATTCAATGCAAAGTTTCAGGCAATTGACAGATGTTACTAAACTGAATAAAAAACCGGATCGCATCCGTATTAAGACAATCAATCAGGTGGGAACACTGGAACAAGCATTGCGTAATTTAAATGTGCCAGCTAACAAGCTAAATGAACTAGCCGTATTGAATGGTATGCAGTTGAATGACAGGGTAACGCAGGGGATGTTGATCAAGGTGATTGGGGAGTAGGGAGAATAGGCAAGGATTTAAGGTTTACGAATAGATTCTTTTAGTCTATCGAGTAAAGTGGGTTTGTCTGCTTTTTCCTTTTCTCTTTCTCTTCGCTTTTTCTCTTTGGCCCTGGCTTTTTGCCGCTTTTCACGCTCTTTTTTATACTTTGTTTTTTTGTCCCAGGTAAATTTATTTTCTATAGGGAAGTAGTAGCGTAAAGAAACATAAAGCGTATTTGCTTTGTCCAGTTCCTTGTCTCCAGCCAGGAAATTATAACCATTTACCAAGTGGAGCCCCAATAGTCTGAACCCGACTGAAGGTCCGATTCCATATTTGCTTTTGCCTTCGAAGTCTGTAAAATAGACGAGGTTAGCGCCGTAGGTTAGGTTGACACGGCCCCTCTTCATCCACATGCCGGCCTTATAACCTATCACATGATCTGCAAAGTTATATTCCAGGTTTGCTGTGGCCCCAATGATATGTGGCTTTCTCAGGCTTAGTTTACGCCAGTGCGCTTCGCCACCCAGTTCAAAGGATGTGGCCTTACCACGCTGAAGGCCAATGATGGCGCCATAATTCCGCTGGAACAATTTTGCATATGATGGTCTTTCCATATTAAGCGACTCATTGTGGTATGTGTAGCTTGCCATAGAAAATTGGGCGTGCAGTGAAGAACTGAAGAAGAGTAAAAGGATAACACAAATGTTTAATTTCATACAATATTGATCCTAACTGCACCATGAGCAGGCTGAAAGTGAACAAAAAAAGTTATCAGCATAGATAACGGTTCTCTTTATAATTTATTTCTGATGTGGATAAACTCCTAAGGCTTCTTTAACACTTTACTCAGGAATTCATCAATGTAATTGACCATTGGCTCAAACCAGGGTTCGAACAGCGGAAAAGAATGCGGCGCATCATCAAAAGTGTAGAATTCAGAATAAATTTCGTTTTGAGTCAACACCTGCCGGAAATCATCACGCCCTGCATGCATGCGGTCAAAAGAACTATTGATAAACA